>QCVM01000005.1:0-62862 GCA_003210375.1 Synechococcus sp. AG-686-B21
CATTCACGGGTCGGACCTCAGGCTGATCACCCGTGCGGACGGGATCGCCAGTGAGACAAAGGAGGTTGCGAATGCCCAAAGCATGGGCGCCGAGCAAATCCGCCTGCAGAGCAATCCGGTTGCGATCACGGCAGGCCAACTGCAACACAGGTTCAGCGCCAGCCTCGAGTAGAAGCCTGCAGGCCGCCACACTGCTCATTCGCATGACAGCACGGCTGCCATCTGTGACATTCAAACCATGGACCCGCCCTTGCAAATGAGCCGCCATGGCCAGCATGTGGGAAGGATCAGCTCCTCGTGGGGGCATGACTTCTGCCGTGAGTGCCTGGTCTCCGGCCTCAATCGCGCGCTGGAGCGCCGTGGTCAAAGCCTTCTATCGCTTCAGCACACCACTATGCAGGATTGGACTTGCTTCGGGCTTAACATGCAACCAAAGGGGTTGACTATGTCATCCGGCGATACAACTGATACCTTGGACATTTCTCTGTCTGCCAGGGAGATTGAGATCATTCAGCTAGTGGCAGAGGGTCTCACCAACCAAGAAATCGCGGATCGTTTGACCATCAGCAAACGCACCGTAGACAACCATGTGAGCAACGTTTTTACCAAAACAGGTTCGAAAAACCGGGTGGCATTGCTGAATTGGTCCATGGACAACGGAAAGATTTGTCGCGATGGCTTCAATTGCTGCGCTCTTCCAGATGCCGATCCCCACGAACCATGATCGAAGCCACGACGGGTTCCGGCAAGGGTTGAAGCGAGGAAGGGAACAAAGAAAGATCGAACAAATTGGCGTATTCCATACAGGCCTCGATGCTGCTGCCAACGAAGCGAAGCTTTCTTGTTGCGTCGTAGAGACCCACCATTGACCAAGCATCGCTCACTGGGCCAAACCTAAAGGAAATCTATAAATCAGCCCATCGTTAGGCCAGCCCATGCCGGATGCGTTCCTCCAGCGGCCACGACTGCAATGGGTGTTGAGCTAACACCGCATTCGACCAAAGAGATTCGCCGGTGATCTCAAGACCACACCACCCTGGTATGTCCACGACTTGATCAACCTGAGGTAGCTCCACTTCCGCCAACACCAAAGGAGCATTCGCCCCGGCGAAACAATCCACAACCCATTCCCCCCCAGGGAGATCAAGGACCCAGCGGGTCTTCTCCAAACGATGCGGCGCAAGTTGCCACATGGCCTCGGCGTCATCCACAGGGATGACGTACTCGAATTCATGCCGCACCAAACCGCTAATACCAGCAGGAGCTTTAAGGGTGAGCCAGGCCTGGTCGGCCCCCTTAATGCGCAAACGCACCGTGACCCCTTCAGCGCTAGCTGCCAAATAACCCTGCCGCAAAGGCTGGGCACACCCCGCATGGGCTCGCCAAGTCTCCCCACACACCAGAAAGCGTCGCTCAATCTCGAGAGCCATAGATCTGTCAGTTTGGTGAAGGCTGACTGGCCGTAAGGCTTCCAGCCCAATGGAGCTTGTGGGTCAAAGTTCTGTAATAAGAGGGGCTTTGGTTCAGCAACACCATCTGTGCGTGATGGCGTGCCTGTTGAACCACGCAGCATTCTCCCGGTTGCAAGACCGTGCATCCCACACCATCCTTCCAGAGCTTGATCTGATGGCCTGCATCCCCTAGGGGCCACAGCACAAGCCTCGACCGGGGGGGGCACCACCACCGTGCGGCTTGAGAGGCTCATCGGACAAATCGGCGTGACAACGATGGCATCAATACCTGGGTGCAAGATCGGTCCTCCAGCCGCCATCACGTAACCCGTCGACCCCGTTGGGGTCGCCAAAATCAGCCCATCACCCCGCACCTGATCCACCACTTCCCCATCAATCTCGAGCTCGAGCGTGCACGTCGGAGAAATTTCATCGCGGTAAGCCCGCAAATAGAAATCATTCAAGGCCCAATGATGTTCCTCATCGTCTTCAACATCGGGCTGCTGTAACACCGCCGGACCCTCAGCACGCTCCGCAGCGCAACGACGATCCACCATCGCCTGCAACATCATCCGCCGCTCTATCGCAAATTGATCGTCGAGCAAACGCTGCCAGACTTCATCACCCCGCAACACGCGTCGGTCATGGGTGAGGAAGCCGAGATGACCACCCACATTGATGCTGAGGAGTGGAATGTCGTGGACGGCCAGGTGACGGGCAGCACCGAGAACAGTGCCATCTCCTCCTAAGACCACCGCCAAATTCGGCAGTTCCCCCTCCACAGCAAGAAGGCCTGGGAAAGGGTTGGCGCGCGGGCCAGACATGGCCGAAACAACCTTGGCACCCAATGCCTCTAACTGTTTTGCACAGTGACGAGCTTCGCGTTGGGCCGGCGGACTATCAGCACGATAGATCACCCAGACCCGATCGAGACGCATAACCCTTCAGGAGAGCAACTACCAGCGCAGCAGGTTGAACTGCTCCATGTCGACGGTAACTCGGTTGCGGTAAAGCGACAGCAAGATGGCCAAGCCAACGGCAGCCTCGGCAGCTGCAACGGTGATCACAAACACGGCAAACACCTGGCCACGAATGAGATCACCATCGACGTAGGAAGAAAACGCCATCAAATTGATATTCACACCATTGAGCATGAGCTCAATGCTCATCAAAACCCGGACAGCGTTTCGACTGTTAATCAAACCCCAAACACCGATGCAAAACAAAATCGCCGCCACCAAGAGGTAGGCCTGAAGAGAAGGAATTGTGGAAAGGAGATCGTTCATTTGTACAGCAATCAAGAAGAGCGCCGCTCTAGAAGAAGTGGGGTTCGTGCTTTTTCGATCAAGCCCTGATCGGCAGCTTCCCCGGTGACAACATCGGCCGCCAACACATCGCGACGGGCCAAAACGATGGCGCCAATCATGGCCATCAGCAACAGGACGGACGCCAACTCAAAGGGAAGCAAATAATCGGTGAATAGATGTTCACCAATGCGGGCCGTTGCTTCTTCACCCACCGCGGCTGGGCCAGGCAGGGACCATGGCGTAGTGACCACCACGCGCACCAGCAGGGCGAGGAGACCGAGGCAAACACCCCCCGACACAATCCGACGGGTGGTGAGGTTGGCAATGGCTTTGAGATCCTCCCGCTTGTTCACGAGCATGATCGCGAACAAGATCAAAACGTTGATGGCGCCGACATAGATCATCACTTGAGCAGCCGCAACGAAACTGGCGTTCAAGAGCAAATAAAGGCCTGCCACAGCCATAAACACTCCACCAAGGAGGAAGGCCGAATAAACAATGTTGCTCAGCAGGACCACACCAAGTGCCCCGGCCACAACGACAACGGACAGCACCAGAAAGCAAATCAGTTCAGTGCTTGTCGCGATAGTCATGCGTCCTCCTTCAAAGCAGCCTTGGAGGATTGTCCCTCATCCTTGACTGGAGCAAGGGTTTCCAACACTTCAGCAGGAAGCTTGCCAGCGCGGGGGCGATCAGCTGGAACGGTGTGGGGATCCATTTCCCCAGCAGGGAGGTACACGAGTTCTCGCAAAGGCTGCACGGATGGGTCGGTCGTCACGCTCGTGGGCAAACGACCAAGAGCAACGTTGTCGTAATTGAGGCTATGGCGATCAAAGGCTGCTAATTCATATTCTTCGGTCATCGACAAGCAATTGGTCGGGCAGTACTCGACACAATTTCCACAAAAAATGCAAACACCAAAATCGATGGAGTAATTGCGCAACTCCTTCTTCTTGGTGGCCTTATTCATGACCCAATCGACCACCGGGAGGTTGATCGGGCAAACCCTGACACACACCTCACAGGCAATGCACTTATCGAACTCGTAGTGAATCCTGCCCCTATAACGCTCCGAAGGGATGAGCTTTTCGTAGGGATATTGAACCGTGACGGGGCGGCGCTGCATGTGGTCAAAGGTGACCGCAAAACCCTGCGCCAAATTACGGGCGGCATCTACGGCGTCCCGGGTGTAATCACCAACCTGTTTAAGGAATCCGAACATCTACAGGAACCAGGGGAAGGGTGAAAACAGTCCTCAACGCCATGATGACGGAGTCGAGGCGGGGAAGGCGGGTTCAGCCGCCGAATGCCACAGGGAATGCCAACTTGAGAGCTGCGGTGACCAGCAGGTTCACAAGCGCCAGGGGAAGCAGAAACTTCCAGCCCAGATCAAGCAGCTGGTCAATCCGAACCCGAGGCGTCGTCCAACGCAACAAGATCGCAACGAAAACCAGTAAATAGGCCTTCAGGATGGTCATCATGATGCCCACAGAGCCTGTGATCACCTGGACCACAGGGGCATCAATGGGTTGATGTAACCAGCCAGCCAGCCACTCCACAGGAATTGGGAAACCCCAACCCCCCAGATAGAGCACCGAAACCAACACGGCCGACAAGACCAAGTTGATGTAACCCGCCAGATAAAAAAGGGCAAATTTCATCCCGGCGTATTCGGTTTGATAGCCCGCCACGAGTTCTTCCTCAGCCTCCGGGAGATCGAAAGGAAGACGCTCGCATTCGGCTAGAGCACAAATCCAAAAAATGAGAAAACCAACGGGTTGACGCCAAATATTCCAGCTAAGAATGCCAGCCCCGGTTTGCTGGTTAACGATGTCGACCGTGCTTAGTGAATTGCTCATCATCACAATGGCCAGCACTGCTAAGGCCAAGGGAATTTCGTAGCTGATCGACTGCGCTGCAGCACGAAGCCCCCCTAAAAGGGAATACTTGTTATTCGAGGCATATCCACTCATCAGCAGACCGATCGGCTGAACACTGCTGAAGGAGATCCAAAGAAAGATCCCAACACCAACATTGCTGATTAAGAGGTTCTGACCGAAGGGAATAATCAGCCAAGACACAATCACCGGCACAACCACCAGGATCGGACCAAGGGTGAACAAAATGCTGTCGGCTCTTGCAGGAATGATGTCTTCCTTGACGAGCAATTTCAGACCATCGGCCAATGGCTGAAGAACGCCTAGAGCCCCGGCATATTCAGGACCAACGCGCTGCTGTACGGCAGCAGAGATCTTCCGTTCCAGCCATACCGACACCAACACGCCAACGACAGCCGCCACGAGGACAAGCAGCATCGGCAGCGGCAACCAGAGCAACCGAGCAACCTCTTGGGAGAGGCCAAAACCCTGCATCGCTTGGCTAAAACTCAGTTCCAGGTCCAGTCCTGGGCTCACCATGGTGTCAACTGAAGTCTTATCAACTTAATCGGCCGGAGACTCAGCTCGCTTCTCCATCGGGGTCCAACGACGCGGGGGAGCTCCCGAATAAATCTGAGATGGGCGATAAATACGGTTCGCACCTAGCTGTTCTCGCCAATGGGCAAGCCAACCGGCCACGCGAGCGATCGCAAAAACGGGGGTGAATAGGTCGCGTGGAATACCGAGTTTCCGGTAGACCAAACCTGAATAGAAATCCACATTGGGATAGATGCCCTTGGGGCCCAGGCGCGTCATCGCCGCTTCCTCAATCGCGCGCGCCACGTCGTACAAGTCGTCGTGGCCGAAGTCGTTAAACATCTCCTCCACCAGCGATTGAAGGATCACCGCCCGAGGATCTTTCACCTTGTATTCACGGTGACCAAAACCCATGATCTTGCGCTTGGCAGCAATCGCCTCATCAAGGAAAGAGCCAGCCTGAGCGGGGGAGCCCACCGCCTCGAGCATGGCCAACACATCCTCATTCGCTCCACCGTGCAACGGACCAGCCAAGGTGCCAACGGCAGATGCAATCACCGCATAGGGGTCGGTGAGGGTACTTGCCGTAACCCGGGCACTGAATGTGCTGGCATTCAAGCTGTGCTCGGCATGAAGCATCAAGCAGCGATCAAAAATTCGTGCCGCTCGGGGATCAGGCTCACGCTCGGTGAGCATGTACAGAAAATTGGCCGAGTAGGCCAAATCATCTCTGGGCTGAATCGGATCCTGCCCCTTCCGAATCAACTGAAACGCCGCCACCATGGTTGGGATTTTGGCGATTAACCGAACCACAACTTTGTAGATGTAGCCGGGGTCATCAATGGCCCGCCTGGAATAAAACAACCCAAGGGATGCAGCACTGGACTGCAAGGCATCCATGGGATGACCACTGGCCGGGAAGCACTTCATCATGTCCCTCACCCGGAAGCTCACCCTGCGATGCATTTGAACTTCATGCTCAAAGGCCTGAAGCTGCGCACCGGTGGGCAACTCGCCCCAAATGAGCAAATACGCCGTCTCTAAAAAACTGCTGTTGGCGGCCAAATCCTCCATCGGATAGCCCCGATAGGTGAGAAGCCCCTGCTCGCCGTCGATATCGCAAATCGCAGACTTGGTGGCGGGCACACCGTCCAAACCAGGTCTTAGTTCAATTCCAGTCCGCGCATGGCGCAGGTCGCCACCTTGCTGCTGAGCCAACGCCTCGATGCCACTACAGGCAACCTAAGCGTCAGGATCGAACGCCTTGAGGTTGCAGCTATCTGCCCTGCTTCTGCACCAATCCAACCAAGGGACAAATGCACAGGCCTGATCCCATCAGAAGGGTCAACGCAATCGCAAGCGTCGGAGCAACATCGTTCCGATTTCCTGCACCTCCGCAACCCCCAACGCCGATCCCACCAGGCCAAAGAAGGCCAAACCCAACAAGCTTGGTATCCCCACGCGCGCCAGCAAACCCAACCAACCCAAGGGCCAGTCGACCCCGAGGGACAGCCCCCAAACCATGCAGCCGGTCAAAACCCCCGCCAGTAACAGACGAGTCGTATCCATCCCCCAGGGGATCAGCGTCATGGCAGGCATTCGGCGCTTGAGAACAAGCAACAAGGCCAAGCAGGTGAGAACGTTGATGGCAACGGTGGCCAACACCAGACCTGAAGCGCCGAAATTGAAGGGCGACTGATTCCCCCATGGGGTGGGTCCTCCCACCAACAGCCAATCAAAGATCACATTGAAACCGATACCCGCCAGAGACAAGCGGAATGGTGTTGTGCCATCGCCAAGGGCATAGAACACTCGTACCAAGACATCGCGCGCGAGATAGGCGGGCATGCCAAGGCCGTAGGCCATCAACAATGCTGCAACCAACTGTGCGGCAGAGGCATCAAACGCGCCGCGTTCGTAAACCAGGGCCACAATTGGAATACCCAGAGCGATGAACAAAGCTCCAATTGGAACCATCGAGGCGGTCGAAAGCATCAACCCCTGTCGAATTCGAGCCAGCAACTGGGGCTGATCATCTGGAGCGGTCAAGCGCGCAAATGTGGGCAGCAAGGGAACCAACAACGCGTTGGAAATCAAGCCAAGCGGTGTCTGCACCAACAGATTGGCGTAACCAAGACCCGCTGCCGCACCAACAATGCCCGACGCGAAAAAAAGGTCGGTGAACACATTGATTTGCAACATCCCAGACGACAACGTTGCAGGCCCCATCACCCGCCAAACCTCACGAACGCCCGGATGCTTCCAGTCCCACACCAACTTGAATCGAGCCAAACCCTGCCGCATCAACGCCGGCAGCTGGATGAGCCACTGAGCGAAGGCTCCCACCAGCGTTGCAGCCGCCAAGACAAGGCCGCCGAGCATGGCAAAAGACGGTGACCCGATTTGTCCTCCGAGCTGCCACCAAAGGAGGCCAACACCAACCATCAGGGCAAGGCTCGACATCAGCGGTGAAATCGCTGGAATCCAAAACTCATCGGCGGCATTGAGCGAACCAAAACCCAGGCCAATCAGTCCGGCCAACAGAGCCATCGGTGCCATGACTTGCAGTTGCACAACCGCAATCGCATGCAATTCCGGACTCAGGCCTGGGCCCACCAAGCTGATCAACGGGTCCGCTGCAAGCACCAACAGCACAGTGACCGCCAAGAGAAGGGCGCTGACGGTGGTGTTTAGCGCAGCCAGGATGTGCGCCCCCTCCTCGCGGGGACGCCGACTAAGGACACTGACCATGGCGCTATGAAACGGCCCGTTAATGCCCCCCAGCAAGATCAATAAAAAGCCCGGCAAAACGTAGGCGTAGTTGTAGGCGTCATAGGCAGCACCGACGCCAAAAGCGGCTGCAATCACAAGCTGTCGGACCAACCCGCCGACCTTGCTAAGCAGGGTGCCAAGGGTCACCACCACTGCGATGGCCTTCAGTGAACGCGCCATGGAGGCTCTAGCGATGGCCGCATTGTGGAGGCGCATCGGGGCAGCATGGAGTGCCATCGGCTAGCGCCATGACCGGCCTGCTTCCACTGGACATGCCCTTGCTGGAGTTTGAAACGCTGCACGAGGGAGTCCTCATCAAGCGATATAAACGTTTTCTGGCAGACATTGAGCTCAGCAATGGAGAGCTCGTCACTGCCCACTGTGCCAACACAGGCCCAATGACGGGTGTCCTGATCCCAGGTCAACGGGTACGCCTGCGCCATGCGCCATCACTCAAGCGAAAGCTGGCCTGGACCTGGGAACAAGCGGAAGTCCCTGGTGCTGATGGTCAGCCGTGCTGGGCTGGCATCAATACAGCTCTTCCAAATCGACTCATTCGAGCCACCATCGAAGCTGGATGCCTGTCTGAACAGCTGGGAGCCATCGGCAGCATTCGTGCCGAGGTGGCCTATGGAACCAACAATCGAAGCCGAATTGATCTGTTGCTGACACCAGGGACGAGCAATCCCGATCAGCGCTTGATCTACCTCGAAGTGAAAAACACAACCTGGACCAAGGGAACCACTGCCCTGTTCCCAGACACCGTTACGGAACGAGGTCAGAAGCATTTAGTGGAACTGATGGGCATGCTTCCAGACGCACGAGCCGTTTTGGTTCCTTGTCTGAGTCGTCCTGATGTGATGGATTTCGCACCGGGCGACACAGCAGACCCGCGCTACGGCGCGCTATTCCGTGACGCCCAACAAGCCGGCGTTGAGATTCTTCCCTGCTGTTTTCGTTATGAAAAGAACAAAATCAGCTGGCAAGGCCTACGTCCAGTGAAAGAAATCTCAAATTGTGTATCGATAGGAACAATTAACGGGGAGACTTAGCGAGACCTTATGAAAGTTCGTGGGGATACAACTCCACGTGTTTTGCAGTTCTGCTCTCCTTTTTATGACAACTGCCTTTCAATCACCACCCTCGCGAAGGCGTAAATCGCTTCAAGAAGCCAGTCTTCTGAACGGCCCCATGATGTTGCTGAAAAGCATCAGAGGATTCAGCTCAAACCGCGCCATCATTTGGCTCGCCTGCGCACCGCTGGCGTTTCTTGGCCTTGGAATTTTTACACTGTCAGCCAAGGCGGAAGAACTTCCCGAGCTTTCGGCCGCTTTCCTCGCTAATAACCTTTGGCTGTTGGTCGCCACGATCCTGGTGATCTTCATGAATGCAGGCTTCGCCATGGTCGAAGCAGGCATGTGCCGTCAGAAAAATGCCGTCAATATTCTTGCCAAAAACCTGTTCGTGTTTGCCCTCGCGGTAACTGCTTACTGGTTCATGGGTTACTCGTTGATGTACGGATCCAACGAGATCATTCCGGGAATTTTATCTATTAATGGTTTGTTTTTCGATCCTGCCGTTAGCGCTGAAACCATCAGCGAAGCTGGCCTTGTGCCAACGGTTGATTTCCTCTTTCAGGCGGCGTTTGCTGGCACAGCAGCCACGATCGTTTCTGGCCTGGTAGCCGAGCGAATCAAGTTTGGCGAGTTCGTGATCTTCGCTCTCGTGCTCACCGCCTTCATTTATCCAGTTGCCGGCAGCTGGGAGTGGAATGGTGGTTGGCTGAATGAAGTTGGAGCTCGCTACACCGAAGCCCAAGCACTCGCGAAAGAGAATGTCGAACTAACCGACACGGTTATTCGCCCTTTCATCGATTTTGCTGGCTCCTCAATCGTGCACTCCGTTGGTGCCTGGGCTGGTCTCGTCGGCGCCGTGCTGCTTGGCCCCCGCATCGGTAAATACGTGGGCGGTAAGGCTCAGGCCATCCCTGGCCACAACATGTCGATTGCAACCCTTGGCTGCCTCATCCTCTGGATTGGCTGGTATGGCTTCAACCCAGGTTCCCAACTTGTGATGGATCAGTGGGTGCCCTACGTCGCCGTCACCACCACCCTTGGTGCGGCTGGTGGTGCCATTGGCGCCACGGTGATCTCCACGATCACTTCCAAAAAGCCTGACCTCACCATGATCATCAACGGCATTTTGGCCGGATTGGTGAGCGTGACCGCCGGTTGCGGCAACCTCACACTGGTGGGCGCTTGGGTCGCCGGACTGGTGGGCGGCATCATTGTTGTATTCGCCGTTTCTGCGCTCGACAATGCAGGAATTGATGATCCTGTCGGCGCCTTCTCCGTACACGGAGTCTGCGGCGTCTGGGGAACACTTGTCGTTGGCCTCTGGGGCTACGACATCCAGAATCCAACCGACAAGCTTCCACACGGCGAGCCCCTGGGTCTGTTCGTCAGCGGCAACTTTGATCAGCTGGGTATCCAGGCACTCGGGACCGCCGCATACGCCATTTGGACTGTGGTGACTTGCTTCGTTGCTTGGAAGGTCATCGGCGCCCTCTTCGGCGGCATTCGCGTCACAGAACAAGAAGAAGTCGACGGTCTCGACATTGGCGAACACGGAATGGAGGCCTACGCCGGTTTCTCCACAACGAACTAAACCCTCAAGGAATACATTTTCGAGCCCGGCATACCCGCCGGGCTTTTTTATGCCCTGCTTCTCCCGCAGGCCTCATAGAGTTAGATCATCACAGCGCCCTCCATGGATACCCACGCCTTCAAGCGCTCCCTCCACCACTCAGAGCGATACAACCGGCGCGGGTTCGGGCGAGCCGAAGAAGTTGCTGAAAACCTTGAGCAGGCCTATCAAAGCGGGCTCATTGGCACCATTCGTGATAACGGTTACAAGCTGACTCATGGACGCCTCAACGTTCGCTTGGCTGAAGCGTTTGGTTTCTGCTGGGGCGTCGAACGCGCGGTGGCTATGGCCTATGAGACACGTCGTCATTACCCAAACGAGCGGCTGTGGATCACCAACGAAATCATCCATAACCCCTCAGTCAACGATCATCTGCGCGAGATGGATGTTCTGTTTATCCCGGTCGACGAGGGGGTGAAGGATTTTTCAGGGGTCACCTCAGGTGACGTTGTGATTCTTCCTGCCTTCGGGGCCACTGTTCAGGAAATGCAACTGCTTAATGAGCGGGGCTGCCACATTGTGGACACTACATGTCCCTGGGTCTCCAAGGTGTGGAACACCGTGGAGAAGCACAAGAAGCACACCTTCACCTCCGTCATCCACGGAAAGGTAAAGCACGAAGAAACCCTTGCGACGAGCTCATTTGCCGGAACTTACCTGGTAGTTCTCGATCTAGAGGAAGCCCAAATCGTTGTCGATTACATCCTCGGCAAAGGGAATCGCGAGGCATTTATGCGGCGTTTCGCCAAGGCATGTTCAGAAGGCTTTGATCCAGATCGTGACCTGGAGCGACTCGGTGTCGCCAATCAGACCACCATGTTGAAGAGTGAAACGGAAGAGATCGGCCGCATGTTCGAGCGCACCATGCTCAGCAAGTACGGCCCTACTGACTTAAACGAGCATTTCTTGGCGTACAACACCATCTGTGATGCGACACAAGAACGTCAGGACGCCATGTTCTCCCTCGTGGACGAGCCCTTAGACCTAATGGTGGTGATCGGAGGATTTAATTCTTCCAATACAACCCACCTGCAGGAAATTGCCATCAGTCGTGGCATCCGCTCATTCCATATCGATACACCCGACAGGATCGATGAAACCACCAACTCCATCGAACATAAACTTCTGTCAGAAGATTTGAAATGCGATCAGATCTTTCTGCCACCTGGTCCTGTCACCGTTGGCATTACCTCTGGAGCATCCACTCCAGACCGAGCGGTTGAAGCCGTTATCGAAAAGTTGATGCGCCTTAGCGAAAACTGAGGCTACTTGGCTTAACATAACTTAATCTTTCCCTGGTCTCGCACCAGCCAACTTTCGATTTTGTTCCTCTTGTCGCGCACCGACACCACCAATTTGCGTCATGAAAATGACCCCCAGGTGCGCTGCTACCGGAGCCAGTTCTCCGACCAGATGGAGATGATGTCGTCGAGCAGCCAAGTCGAGGAATACTTAGACCGTCACCAGGGCTGGTTTAAGCGCTGTGCTGCACCGATGCGAGTGCATCCGATCGACGCTCAGTCTTATGACCTCACCCTTGGAAAATTTGGCAACTTCGGATTTGAAGTAGAACCAACGATTGCCTTACGACTCCTTCCACAACACAAGGGCATTTATCGAATCGAAACCATCCCATCAACCCCTAATGCGCAAGATCTAAGCGAGCACTACGACGTCGACTTCCAAGCCAGCATGCACCTAATTCCCATGCAGGAGAATAGTGATCAAGCCAATGAGCTCCTCGGTACATCGGTTCAATGGGATCTCGATTTATCCGTTTGGATTCGTCTGCCGAAAGTGATCACTATCCTTCCGGATCAACTTGTGCAGTCCAGCGGCGACCACTTGCTCAAGCAGATCGTGCGGCAAATCTCGCGACGGCTGACCTGGAAAGTGCAAGAAGACTTTCACTCGTCTCATGATTTGATCTGCCCGCCTCAACGACGAGCAGCCTTTTAACGACAAACGGGAATGAGCGAATGCAAAGGTTGTTTTAACGGCTCGTCCAAATCTTGTTCACGATCTCCATGCCGCTGAAGGCCTGCCAAAGGAACAGGGTAAGCATTCCCATATTTAGGCCGACATGGAGCTTGCGAGCGATCACATTGCCCCGCTGCATCAGTGGTGAAAGCGAAGCCGCTACCGCCAGCATTCCTGTCATCCCCAAGCCGACCAAGAGATGAGGGCCGACAAATAATTTGTCGTTGTTGAGGTAGGTGACCGCCATTCCACCCAGAGTTCCGAGCGTCATTAACGCCAACAAAATGCTGCCCCAGAGGTAATGGCGCTGAGCAAACTTCTTAGGCACCAGAAGCTTGCGTTGCTCGGGAGTTCCAGTCCGAGTTCTCTTGACCTTGATGCCGAGATAAAGCGCCCAACCACCGGTTGCCAACAAACTCCACTCCATCAACGGGTGGGCAAAATTCAGCGTGAAAGGAAGGGTGGCCAGCATTAAAGGTGTAACGGCTCTGCCGCGAGGCTAGGGGTCCATGGGACCCCACATCTCAATGAAGGAAATGTCGACGGCCTGTTAACAGCATTGCGAGCCCTAGTTCGTCACAGGCCTTGATCGAATCCGCATCGCGCAAGCTGCCACCTGGATGAATCACAGCCGTGATTCCATGGCTCGCGGCTAAGCGAACGGTGTCGTCAAACGGGAAGAATCCATCACTGGCCAACACAGCCCCAGTGGCTTGATCCCCAGCCGCATCAAGAGCGAGTCGAGCCGAACCAACCCGATTCATCTGACCAGCCCCAATTCCCAAGCTCTGCCCCTTGGAGGCAACCACGATGGCGTTGGAGCGCACATGACGAACCAATCTCCAAGCAAACTCCAAATCCTGCTGCTCTTGAGGCGAGGGAGGCCTTTGACTCGCCACAGTCCAGTCGTTTGGGGTAATCGCCTGGTCGTCCAGGTCCTGAACCAGCAATCCACCAAGAATGCTGCGGACGTGGTCTGGACCCGCCGCATCAATCGCTGCAGCCTGGAGCTCCAATAAACGCAGATTGGCTTTAGCCGACAGGATCTCTCTCGCTTCTGGAGAAAAGCTTGGCGCCACGACGCATTCCAAAAACAGGCTTTTCAATTCCGCCGCCGCTGCGGCAGTCACCTCACCATTGATGGCGACGATTCCCCCAAAGGCACTGACGCGATCAGCGTCCAAGGCCCTTGTGAGGGCGGTCGATACATCCGAACCGATGGCAACACCACATGGGTTGGTGTGTTTCACAACCACCGCAGCAGGCTGGACAGCCGGCGCAGCGCCATCAGGGCCATAACCAAACTCCCGCACCATGGCAAGAGCGGCTTCGAGATCCAACAGATTGTTTGTGCTCAGTTCCTTGCCTTGCAGCTGAATCGCACCGCCCCAACCCTGCTGGTCATGGCTGAACCAGCGCGCTTGCTGATGTGGGTTCTCGCCATAACGCAGGGTTTGACGTAGAGGAACAGCCTCAAGCCAAGGTGATGCTTCCACAGCAACCGCCTGGTCCATCCAGCGGCTAATGGCGGTGTCATAAGCCGCTGTGTGTTGAAAGGCTTCAAGGGCAAGCTGACGGCGTAATGCAGCCGGAACCTCACCACCGGCCTGGGCCATCGCTTCGAGCAAACGGTCGTACTGATCCGGGCTGGTGAGAACAGCAACATCTGCATGGTTTTTGGCAGCTGAACGCACCATCGTCGGCCCGCCAATATCAATATTCTCGATCGCTTGATCCCAAGTGACATCAGGCTTGGCCACCGTTTCCCGAAAGGGATACAGATTCACCACCACGACATCAATCAAGTTGATCTTCTGTTGTTCAAGATCGTGCTGATGGGCCGCATCACCACGCTTGGCCAAGATTCCACCGTGAACGCGAGGATGCAGCGTTTTGACGCGGCCACCCAGGATCTCCGGGGCTCCGGTGTACTCGGAGACGCGAGTCACCGGAAGACCAGCCTGCTCGAGCACCTTGGCGGTGCCTCCACTGGAGAGCAATTGATAGCCATGGATTCGATGGAGAGCTTCGGCCAACGGCAAAAGCCCTGATTTGTCGGACACACTCAGCAGAGCGACAGGAGCCATCAGGCGACATGACTAAGTCTTGAGCCAACCTACGCATGAGTTGATCAAACATCCGGATGCCTCAACGCCTTGTGCTGCTTCATGGATGGGGCGCAACAGCAGCTGACCTAAAACCCCTAGGCGAGCAATTGGCAGCCCAACACCCAGACCCACTGGATGTTGTTTGCCTCGAAGCACCAGAACCACACCCACAACCAGGCGGACGCCAGTGGTACGGACTCTTTCCGTCGGACTGGGAAGCCGTCCCCAACGCCGTTCAACAGCTCACGGCACGCTTACTCGAGCTCTCAAAGGATGGAATCCCCCTTGAACGGACCGTTTTGTTTGGCTTTTCCCAAGGTGGAGCGATGGCTCTCAACTGCGGCTGCAGCCTTCCTCTCGCTGGTGTGATCAGTTGCAGCGGCTACCCCCATCCAGATTGGCAACCACCACTCGACCATCCCCCCGTTCTCGCCATGCACGGTAGTGAAGATGAGATAGTGCCACCCGATGCACTCGACAGGATCAAGTCCCTGCTTAATCCTGAGCACTATCAAGGCGTCCTATTCAAAAACGGCCACACAATCCCAATCGAGATGATGCAGCCGTTAAATGAAACACTTCAAAAGATGTTGAAATCGCCTTAATTAAACGAAGGCGTATTCGTACTCTTCCATTTCCTCCCAATCATCGGACGTGAGATCGAGACCCTCAAACAGCGTATCTTCGCCAATGGAATCCACGATAATGCGCAAAGACGGGAAGAGAAAGTGATTTTCTTCTGCGTACTGAGCACTGAATAATCCCTTCTCGCCCCAGAAAAAACGATCAGTAGTGTGCTCATTGCGTCGCACATTCAGTAACGCGGGAGGAACAAGGCCACCCTCAGCGATATAACGACGTGCGGCCGTAACAGGTTTGTATTCGCCAGTCTCTAAGTGATGCGTCTGGACATGCGCAAGAACGCGTTGTCCAGCAAGCCTGCGACGGCTAATACGCTTTCTTTTCTTGGACATGGAGAAATCCCCTTGAGGAGAAAGAACTAGGGATGGACGCAAAGGCAGACGGAAATCGAAAAAGTGGAATCACCGTTTCGGACTGTTCGCCGCAAGTGGGTCGACGGAAAACGTCAGACGCTGGGGGTGGACCGCATCCGGACAGAGAGGCAATGCCCCAACCGTCAGAAAAGACACCAACACCTCGGAAATGCCAAAGTGGGTATACAGCGGAGGACTCATCTCTCTCTGCTGTAGCCGCGATTGCATCAAGAATGCAACTTTTATGCGCGTTGGCGGGCATTCACTCTTGACGAGCGGCGCCTCGATCGATAATCAGATCTTAAGACTTTTCTCATATTTATCAAGCTGGTCAGCGCGATGGGGCTGGTCTACTTCACCGTCCGAGCCCCATGCAGCTAACTAATCGGTTCCTCGACTTCGCAGACCAGCAGCTGAATCCTGTGGTGTCGCTGATGGGATTCACCCACCTCGGGCTGTACTTGAGCGCTCCACCGGAGCAGTCGGGTCCACCGCTGATCTTGATCAAGCAGTGGTCGTCATCGAGCCGCACCTTGCCGGCAGCGGATGTGGATCCGGAACTCAGGCAAGCCAGTGAAGAGCGCCGCTGGTACCCGCTTCAGGATGCTGGATTGATTCTTGGTGCCCTTCGCGCCGAACTCGCGCCAGGCCTCAACTGGACTGCGGATCTCGAAGAAGAGATGCGCCGATGCTCTCTAGCGATCAGCCATGCCCTCGGACGCGATCTGGAGTGCCTGCAGCTGCAGGAAGAGCTCCACCAGCAACGCAATCAACTCAAAACCCTGGTGCACCAGCTCCGCAACCCCCTAGCGGCACTGCGCACCTACGCCCAGCTGATGATGCGCCGCTTGGAACCCGATAGCGCCCACATCTCTCTCATCGACGGGATCCTGACGGAGCAGGATCAACTGGGGCGTTACATCGATGCGATCGAAAACCTTGGGCAACAAAGCCTTCCGAATGGTCCTGACACTTCAACGGCCTACTTGCTCCCTCCGGGCGCCGCTCCAAAGAGTGAAAGTCTTAAGGAACTCCTGCTTCCCCTCGTCGAGCGCGCAAAGGCAACGGCCAGCCTTCAGGGCCGCCCCTGGCATGGACCTTCGCAGTGGCCGGCATGGAGCGCCCGCCCCGCTGGCGATGGAAGCACAGCTGAGATCGTTGCCAATTTGCTCGAAAACGCCTTCCGCTACAGCCCTGCAGGACGTGCCATTGGCCTCGCGTTGCTTCCCGATGGTCTCTGCGTTTGGGATAACGGTCCTCCGATTTCAAGCGAAGAACGAGAGCTGATTTTCCAACGCGGCGAACGGGGCACCACCAGCCGCGATCGCCCTGGCACCGGCCTTGGCTTGGCCCTGGCCCGAGCCTTGGCCGAGCGCAATGGTGGCCTTCTCACTTTGAGCGTTGAGCCATGGCGGATTCAGACCAACCTGCCGCCACAAGGCAATGCATTTCAACTCAGTTGGCAGCAGCCAGCCCTGCCAGCAGCAGCAGAGTGATCGCCTCGGTTAACACCACCACAGCGCCATAGCTATCGCCGGTATGGCCGCCAAGACGACGCCCCAAACGCTCTGCGACACCAACTGCCACCGGGGCACCGATCAGCAGGGGCAGGGGATCAACGAACGGAACGAATACCAAACAAGCCAACAGCGTTGGCACTACATCCCACCAATGTTGTCCATGACGGCGATGAAAACCGGCGGTGCCATCAAAACGGAGATAGTCGAATCGGGTCATCGCCCATAGCGGCGACACACGCCCCCAAAACCCGGCCAGGATCAAAGCAAAAGGGGCTTGCTCCTGGAGCTGGAGCAATGCAGCGACCTGAAGCAACAGCACAACAGCCAAAGCCAACACACCACTCGCCCCGACCCGGCTGTCTTCCATCGCCTCAAGGCGTCTCGCAGCCCCAGCAGCCACACCATCAGCGGTATCCATCAACCCGTCGTGATGCAGACCGCCACCAAGCCTGATGCCGACTGCGATCACAAGTGGCGCTAAGGCGAGCTCCCCCCAACCAAGTTCGCGCAAGCCCCACCACAGCAAGGCCTGCAGCACTCCAATCCACAGTCCGATCCATGGAGCAAAACGGGCAATGCGTTGAAAACGGGGCTTAGGCCAAGGCCAGGCCGGCAACACCGAATAAAAAATCCATGCCCCCGCCAAGTCAGACAACCAAGGGAAAAGAAACCTGACGATCCCGGCCTTCATGCGACTTCGAAAAATGTAATCAGCCGCTCCGTTGAGAACAGCAAACCCACCGTTCAGTCATGTTCTCGATCGGCAAGCCTGGATCGGCTGAACCCTAGGTTCAGCAAAAGCGGGATAACCGATAACCGCCGTGTTCAACTTCGAGATCAGTGCCCAGTGCCCCCATACAAAGGCTCGCTGCGGATGCTTTCACACACCGCATGGGCCGGTGCAGACCCCGCGGTTCATGCCTGTCGGCACCCTGGCCACAGTGAAGGGGATCAGCACCGAGCAACTGGCCCACACGGGAGCCCAGATGGTGCTGTCCAACACCTATCACCTCCATCTCCAACCAGGCGAAGAGGTCGTCGCTGAGGCTGGAGGCCTGCACCGGTTTATGGGGTGGGATGGACCAATGCTCACCGACTCAGGCGGATTCCAAGTTTTTAGCCTCGGGAATCTGAACAAAATTGATGAGCGAGGGGTGGTGTTTCGCAACCCGCGGGATGGCCGCACCATCGACATGACGCCAGAGCATGCCACCACCATCCAAATGGCCCTTGGGGCTGATGTGGCCATGGCTTTTGACCAATGTCCGCCCTATCCGGCAACGGAAAACGATGTCAAAGATGCCTGTCGACGCACCCATGCCTGGCTTGAACGCTGTGTTGAAGCCCATACCCGACCCGACCAAGCCCTGTTCGGCATCGTTCAGGGAGGCTGCTTTCCGCACCTTCGTCGAGAAAGCGCGCGAGCCGTTGCCGCATTCGACCTCCCCGGCATCGCGATCGGTGGCGTCAGCGTGGGCGAACCGACGGACGATATGCATCGAATTATTCGCGATATAGGTCCGCTGCTCCCGCTGGATCGTCCCCGGTATCTCATGGGGATTGGCACCTTGCGTGAGATGGCCGTAGCCGTAGCCAACGGCATCGACTTATTTGATTGTGTGCTCCCCACACGCCTTGGCCGCCATGGCACGGCACTGGTGGGGGGAGAACGCTGGAACTTGCGCAATGCCCGATTCAGGCATGACCACACACCCCTTGATCCCACCTGCTCTTGCTTGGCCTGCACGGCCCATAGCCGCGCGTACATCCACCACCTCATTCGCAGCGACGAGCTCTTGGGCCTCACACTGCTAAGCCTGCACAACATCACGCATTTGGTGCGTTTCACCAATGCCATGGCACAAGCCATCCAAGACGGCTGTTTTTCAGAGGATTTCGCTCCCTGGCAAGAGGACTCACCAGCCCATCACACGTGGTAGCGTCCAAACTCAATGCCTTTTTAACGCTAGGGATGGCCGCCTTTACCCTCGATTTGATGGCTCAGCTGCCCGAGGCTTATCAAGCCTTTTCACCGCTGATCGACATCCTTCCCTTGATCCCGGTGTTCTTTCTCCTACTTGCCTTTGTCTGGCAAGCATCCGTCGGTTTCCGCTGATTCTTCAGCCAGCTTTAACGACCTGCCAAACGAAGGCCGGTAAAGCCAACATGCGTATCCAGCGGCTTGGTTCTTGAACCAGTCGATAAAGCCACTCGATTTGCATCCGACACATCCAGTTGGGTGCTCTTTTTTTGGTACCGGCCCATACATCAAAACTTCCTCCGACTCCCATCCACAACCCGGATTGTCCTTGTTGGACCCGTTGTGACCAGGTTTCTTGGCGAGGAATCCCCAGCGCAATTAAAACCAAATCGGGTTGAAGTGCTTTCAGCTCTGATTCCAAGCCAGGCCAAGCGTCATCCGGTTGATACCCATCGACGGTGAGAACCAGGTTGAGTCCGGGAAGCTGCTGAGGCAGGGTTGTCCTTAGTGAACCCATCACGGTCGGGGATGCCCCGATCAAGGCAACGCTCCAGTTGTGGGAGGCCGCATAAGTCAACAGGGTCCACGCCATTTCGATCCCTGCACTCTTCACCACACGCACCCCTTGTTTGGAGAGAGCCCAAACGACGCCTGCCCCATCAGGAATCACGAGTTGAGCGGTCTGGATTGCAGCACCAAGCAGGTCATCCTCCCGAGCTGCCATCGTCATCTCCGCATTGAGCGTGACGATGCGGCCACCTCCATTGGCATGGAGGCCCAACGCAGTAGCTCGTACATCGCGGCAAGCATCCACTGGCACACCAAGGACATGGCAGCGCCGGTAGTCATAAGGACTTGTCGTGACTGAATCCATGGTCATCCGTCCGCGTTGGAGAATTTAGGGGTGGTGATCGAGCCAGACATGGTTGTGTCCAAGACGGAACTCCCACGAGACGACAAGCTTCGTGATGAGGTTCTTGAACGACTTGATCGAGCCATCGAGAGGGTGGTCCTTGGACGTCAGGATCCCATTAGTGGCTTACTACCTGCCAGCACAGCGCACACGATTCATGGCAACTACGGAGATGCCTGGGTTCGCGACTGTGTTTATTCCATCCAATGCGTCTGGGGGCTCACCCTGGCCCATCGTCGGCGTGATGGGAACAGCAGCCCCAGAGCCTGGGAATTGGAGCAACGCGTGGTTGCGCTCATGCGCGGCCTGTTGCGCTCCATGCTGCGCCAAGCGAACAAAGTTGAAAGCTTTAAAAACAGTCTTGATCCGCTGGATGCACTCCATGCGAAATACGACGGAAGCTCGGGGGACCCCGTCGTTGCAGACCACGCTTGGGGTCACCTTCAGCTTGATGCCACTTCATTATTTCTTCTCCAGATTGGTCAGCTAACTCGAGGTGGATGTGCAGTGATCCGAAGTCGGGACGAAGCCGACTTCATCCAGAATTTGATCCACTACATCGCTAGGGCTTACCGCATACCCGATTACGGAATCTGGGAACGGGGTGATAAAGGCAACCATGGCTGTCCAGAGCGCAATGCCAGCTCGATTGGCATGGCCAAAGCAGCTCTGGAGGCGCTGGATGGGCTCGATCTTTATGGACCCCATGGAGATGGGACCTGCCGCGTCATCATTCCCCAAGGGGCGATCGTGCGGCTAAGGCGGGCCTTGGTGGGCTTGCTGCCCAGGGAATCCGCCAGCAAAGAAGCCGATAGCGCCTGCTTGTCGGTGGTGGGCTATCCGGCATGGGCCGTGGAGGACGTCGACCTGGTGGACCGAACCCTGCGGCGGATCCGACGGGAACTTGGGGGCCATTACGGCTACAAACGCTTTCTCAGAGACGGGCATCAAACCGTCGTGGAGGACGAGAGCCGACTGCACTACGAACCGGAAGAGCTGTCCGAGTTCGAAGGGATCGAATCGGAATGGCCCCTATTTCTGGCCTTCGAACTCGTCACCGCTTGCTGTGAAGAGCGTTGGGACGAGGCCCGAAGCTGGCACACCACATTAAAAAAGCTCGCCGTTCAGCAGAACGGGGACGCGCTGTATCCCGAGCTTTATCTGGTGGAGAGGAGCGGCATCGACGACGAGCGTCGCAGCCCTGGCAGCCAACGCCGTATCGCTAACACCAACCTTCCATTGATCTGGACTCAGAGCTTGGCCTGGCTGGGAGAAATGCTGCTGGAGCAACTGATCACCCCCGCTGATATTGATCCCTGCAACCGGCGCACACCCGCAGCGCTCGGAGCGGACTCAGTACTGGTCGCCATTGCCCCTGAAACAGAAGCCGTACGGAAGGCTCTGATCGCCGCTGGCTGTCCAATCGATGCAGAGAACACAATCAACGTTCAACCCTCGTCAGCCCTCAAAGACCGACTGAAATTTGCCGGCAACAACACACGCCTCGGCCTCAGCGGCCGCCCAGGCCATCGGGTTGAAACCGAAGAGACCGCTCGTTTTTACCGACAGAACGGCCAACAACTTGTGTTCATCCCGACCGTCTTAGAAGACAGCAACACCTACCTCGCGGATGACACGCAACAACTGCTCGACAGCGTTGTCGATGAACTGCACCTACTGCAACGCCACTGGAGAGGGAGCGGACTACCTCTGCTGGTGATTCCAATCAACAGCGCACTTTTTCAACAAGACCCTGAGATCTACCTCCAACTCATTCGCAGGCTCGAGAGCGGCTCCCTCGAAGCAATCTCGGTTCAATGCGATCGACTCAGCCATCTAGCAGCACAGGGGCAATGGGTCGACTTACCGAACAACCAAGCGCCCCTCAACGGAACAAACTCCACACCGGAGATCGTGCTCCGCGATGCCACGGACCTTCGCGACCTCACCGCAGCAGAAGAGCAAGAACTCGATGACACCTCGATTGAGCAGCTCACGCAGCGGCTACGGAGCAGTTCTTTGTTGCATGAACAAGCGGAGGTATTGGAACTTCTCCAACGCCGTCTGGGCTCACAACAACTTCAGCTCAGTCCTGGACAGCGCCCAATCGAGTTACGACAGCTCTTGGCGGAGGTGTATCAACACGGTTTGCGCTGCCAAGACTGGAATGTGGTGCGTCGTTGTGCGGGCGCTATGGGCATGGTCCACCCCCAGTTAGACGATGCCCTCACCGATTTGCTGGTTCGCCAAAAACAGGTAGTGGTAGGCCGCAATTACACAGGTCAGTCACGTTTAAGCCAGCCGCAAGACAGCACCGCCATCGCCGAACGGATCGAACGCACCAGCGGCATTGATGCCCGCGAGCGCATGTTGGAGCAAGAGCTATTGCTCGCTCTTGACAGCATTGCCCGACGTGAGCCAACGCTGCTCGACGGCAGCCTCACCCTGCAGCTCGGACAACTCCTGTTGCTGCTCACATCCGAACTGGCGGGGGAACAAAGCCTGAGTCAGGACGAAGCTTTTGAGATCCTCTGCTACGAACCTCCTCACAAGATTCGCAGCCGTCTTCGCGCTGTACTCACCGATGTGGAGCACGCCAAAGCCGCTCTACAACGCACTGAGCAGCTGCATGTGAGCGGGCGTGTGCAGTGGACCGTTCCCGATCCCCTGGAACGCAGTCCCGGCAACGGAGATTGGCTGCAACACAGAATTCGCCTTGGGTCACTCCAGAAAGTGCCGCGCGATTTTTATGCTGGGATCTGGTCCTTGTTGCAGCACTGCCGCGGCCTCGTGATCGGAGACAAATTGGAACGCCGCAACCGACTGAATAGCCGTCTTGTCCTTGAGAAAACCCCAGGTGAACGTAATTTCGCAACCCTGGTCGACCATCTCTTGAGCCGAATCGAAGCCCCGGAATACCGGCAGTTGTGTTGTGAATGTTTGCTGTCGCTGATGGCCTTTGTTGAGACCAACGCCGATGTGCGCTTTGACGATGATCTTGCACTCGATGTGGTGATCGGCCATGCAGTGCGGGTTGGATGGCAACACACCCACCCATCGATGGAACTAAACGAATACCCGAAGCACAAAGCCCATGCGTGGGGGCAGTTCTATCTGGCCTCTCCCGGGGATTGTCGGCGCTGGCAGGTGATTGCCCTCAGAGAACTGGCCGAGCAAAACCGCCTGGTGTGAGTCAGGGCACCTCAAGCGCGCCTTAGATCGGTGCACTGAGCGGATGCCCAGAGTCGGGATGTTCAACAGCCTGCTCGATTAAATCAGCCAGCTTGAGAGCTCTTGAAGCCTGGAGACCATCCACCGCAGGCGTCTCCCGGCCTCGCACGCATTGAAGGAAATGTTCCAATTCCGCATACAAGGGTTCGATTGAGGTGGTGCTGACCTCCTCAATGAATCCATCGTTTCGATAAAGCAGCTCTCCGTGATCGGCAGACACCCACTCATGGGCACGACGGTGAATATGCAGGGTGTGATTAAGGAAATCCGTTTCGACCAAGCTGGAACGGCAATGCGCACTCAGGCTGCGAATCTTGCGATGGCTCATCTTGCTTGCCGTCAGGCTTGCCACAACCCCGTTCTCAAAACCAAGCGTGGCATTCACGTAATCAATGGGCCCTTCTGCGCTACGACCTCCAGCAGCGGCTAAGCGCACCACCGGGGCTTGGGCCAGCTCCAAGACCAAATCGATGTCATGGATCATCAAATCCAGCACAACCGACACATCGTTCGCCCGATCGGAATGGGGGCTATGACGACGGCCTTCCAACACCACGACCTCTTCATTCGCAACCACCTTGATGAGTTCTCGAAAAGCGGGATTAAACCGTTCGATATGCCCCACCTGGAGGAGGCGATGGGCCTGATGGGCGGCATTGATTAGAGCTGTTGCTTCGTCTTGGCTGGCGGCGATCGGTTTTTCGATCAAAACGTGCAACCCAGCTTGAAGACAGGCCAAACCGACCGGGTGATGCAGCAACGTCGGGACTGCGATGCAGACCGCTTCAACCTCAGACAACATCTCGCGGTAGTCCGCAAACCACCGGCAACCGAATTGTTCAGTGGCCAGGTGGCCACGTTCAGGGTCTGGATCGGCCACACCAATGAGATCAGCGTCGCGAAGAAGGCTGAGAACCCTGGCGTGATGCCAGCCCATGTTGCCAATGCCTATCACCCCGACCTTTACCGGAACGATGGGGTCGGCAGACATCGGCTAGCCAAAAGAGATGTTGAAAGACTATCGGCCTTCAGTCGGAAACCTCGTCCGAGATCGGCAGAATCAGTCGAACCCGATCAATACGCGGTCCAGCCATCACGGTGATCTCAAACTGCAAACCATGGAAACTCAAGGCTTCTCCGGGTGCAGGAATGTGCTGGAGCCGTTCCAACAAAAAACCAGCCAGGGTGTGATGGTCATCCGCTTCTGGCAGGTCTAAGTCGAGCTGACGATTCAACTCAAAAATCTCAAGTTCTCCGGCCACCAGCCAGGAACCAGGTCGATCGTCTTCAGCCTGTAATTCCGGTTCAGTGGTTTCGTCTTGAACGTCGTCACCCACAATTTCCCCCGTGAGATCAGCGGCAGTCACGAGTCCCTCCGTGCCGCCATGCTCATCCACCACCAACAGCAGGGGCTGACCACTGCGAATCATCGGAAGCAATTCCGCCAGTGTGGACGTTTCCAAAACCCGCACCGCCGGCTGGAGATAGGGCTCCAAAGGCGAATTGGACACCAACTGTCCGCGGGCAATCGGTTCAGCCATCTGCCGTAAATCCAGCACCCCGCGCACATCATCGAGGGATTCACCGATGACGGGGAAACGGGCGTGCCGAGTGTGGTGCACCGCCTCCATCAGCTCGGCGAAGCAAACGTTGGCGGGCAGCGTCACCATGCCGGAACGCGGCACCATTACCTCTCTCACCTGAGTGTCCCTTAGAGCAAACACCCCTTCAAGGATGTTGCGCTCATCCGGATACAACCCCGTAACCCGGCCGGACTCGACCAAGGTTTCGAGCTCACCAGCAGAGAGGGCTGGCACCAGAACATCCCATTGGGGCGCTAGCCCTAGAAGCCGCATCAATAAACCAGCAAACGCCTCGAGCAGATTGAGCAACGGCGACAGACAGCGCATCACCACCTCGAGCAACGGCGCCAGACGCAAAGCCGCTTTTTCAGGCCGATTCAGCACCCACGCTTTCGGCAACAATCCCCCCAGGAATGTGGCAAGCAACACGAGTACCACAAACAACGCGGCGTCCCTCCAGGCCACCCCGAGCGACCCGTCGGACCAAAGACGGCCCCCCAAACCTCGACCGGCCCAGCCAAGGGAGACCAAGGCCATGGTGGCTCCAAGCTGAGACACCATGAGCGCCCGCCGCAGCCTTCTCTGCAATCGCTGGATCGCCTGGGCTCCAGCATGGCCTTCTTCAACCAGCAACTCGACCCGACTGGGCCGTAGGCGCAACAACGAGACTTCAGCCGCAGCAAAGAATGCCGGCAGAAGCAACAAAACAGCTAGTAAAAAAAGCCGCATTAAATGACGTGAATGGGGGTCGCGGGGATCGAACCCGCCTTAGGCGAATTATGAGTTCGCTGCATTCACCAGATTGCTAGACCCCCCTTCCAGGAGTGTTACCACAAGGGTGTCACCAATGGCATCTTGGCTTGTGACGGAGGTTGCCCCTGCTCCATCGAGAGGCTGGAGCCAAACCCATTGGGAAGGTCGTGGGTTCGCCATGCGTTGGGGGGGCTCTGCTCTTCGATCAACGCCCCAACGGTGTTCTCAATCGCGGCAGCATCCCAAACAATCGTTTGGTCAGGGAAACCGAATCCCATCAGCTGGTTTTCACTTGCGCCAGCCACCGCAATTCCCAATAGGTCGGTAATTTGGTGGGTCAGATCAATCCCCCGGACAAAGGGCGCTGTCCAGGTGTACATCCGCCGATTGAGCAGTGCGGATGTGGTTTCCGTGGGACCACAGGTGGTGACTTCCACAGGCACCAACGCAGAGCCTGCAGAAGAATCCGATGCTTCAAGAGTGGTGGTACACACCACCGGACCCGCCAGGGCAGGAGCAGCCATCTGAGAAACAGCCGCCTCTGAAACAGCCGTGGCCAGCAAGGCCATCAACAACGTTGAAAACTTGCTCATACCCAGTGGCGCAAACATCTGTCCCTTCTCAACGCAAACTAAGGACATCTGTGACTACTGGCCAGTCCCATGCCCACCTCGCCCGGACTCACCGAGGAGCAGCGCAGCGGCTTGATGCGGCGCTTGGCCACGTCTGCCTATAAGCGTGGCCAATTCACCCTGGCCTCTGGACGCCAAAGTGAGCACTACGTCAATTGCAAGCCAGTCAGCCTCAGTGGCGTTGGCCTAGTCCTAATCAGCACGGCAATGCTGAGCCACGTGGAAGAACAATCCGTTGCCGTGGCTGGCCTCACCCTTGGCGCTGACCCTCTCGTGAGCGGAGTGGCCATGGCTGCCTCCTTAGCCCAGCACGATCTGGATGCATTGATCGTGCGTAAAGAAGCAAAAGGCCATGGGACAGGGGCCTGGCTTGAGGGGCCTCTGCCGCAATCCGGGGCTCTAATCACGGTGCTGGAAGACGTTGTGACGACGGGGGGCTCATCCCTTAAAGCCGTGAATCAATTGCGCGAGGCCGGTTACACCGTGAACCGCGTGATCACAATCGTGGATCGCGAAGAAGGAGGAGCAGCAGCCATGGAGGCCGCGGGACTCGAGCTCATCAGCCTGTTCCGCCTTTCGGAGATTTCAGCCTTTGCCGCCGAACTCAATCCATGAAAGGAACTCTTCACTGGGATGCGACCTTTCCATTGCTCAGGCTCGACGGCGCAGGCACCCGCAACTTTGTTCAAGGCCAAACCAGCGCAGATGTGACCAATACCCCTGAGGGGGCTTTGGTTCAAACCTGCTGGCTCACCGCGACGGGTCGATTGAGGGCCCTGCTGGAACTTCGCCTCCGGGCCGACGGTGCGGATGTCCTTGTGCTGGCCGGCGACGCGACGGACGTGTCAAAGGGATTCGACCAGGTGATTTTTCCGGCAGATCGTGTGCGCTTGCAACCCATTACTGAACAGCGCCGCGTTCAACTTCTGAGCAGTAACAGCGTCGCGTTGTGGCTCGACCACAACTCCCCGATTCCACCAAATTGGACAAGCGATCCTGCTGATCCACAACAATTCGAGCGCTGGCGCATCGAACAAGGACTGGCGATCGGCCCTGGCGAGTTAAGTGCCAATGCCAATCCCTTAGAGCTGGGATTGGCCGACCAGGTAAGCCTGAGCAAAGGGTGTTATCTCGGCCAGGAAACCGTGGCCAAGCTTGCCAACCTTGGCGGAACCAAGCAGGAACTCAGGGGATGGATCTGCAACCAAGTGCTTTCTGTCGGGGATACCTTGAGCTGCAACGGCGAACGGGCCGGAAAAATCACCAGCGTCCTCGCCACTCCCGAGGGTTCTATCGGCCTTGCTTTGGTGCGCCGTCAGCATCTCGCGGCAGAAACACTGGATGGCTCAGAGAGCCAGAGCGTGAAATTGCACATCCTGCCGATGGATCAACGTTCAGCGGTCGGTTGATCCAAACGCTGAGCTGTGTTGAGCAGGTCATCTTCTTTTAGAAGCCATTCCGCCACAGCCCAAGTAGCCCGGCAATCGTCCTGGTTGTACCTAAAGATCCACTCCAAACCATGACGGGATCCTCGACGCTTCGGACCTTCCCCCACCCAATGCCGCCACCAGAGCAAGGCCCGCGCACCATCCACTCCAGGTTGGCTCCAACGAAAGCCGCGCCAAGCCGCAACCGACTTGAGCCCATAGCTGCTTAGTGGCAATCGCCAGTGGCTTCGAATCCTGGCGTGCACATCAATCAAGCTTCGCTTCAATCGACGCAACTGCGCATCGGACGCACCCTGCCGTTGGGCCAGTCGCCGAAGGGACAGGGTTTCTGTTTCGCCGTAATGCAAGATCGGCCATCCCTCGTACCGACTCAAGAGACATTGCAGTCGAAGCCAACTGCGCTGTTCTCCATGCTCGGCCAGCACAAGAAGCGGGTGATAGGTGGCTGCCGCAAGATCCCAACCACCATCGCTCTGACGCGGAAGACGCAGAAAACCATGTAAAAAATCATGGCGCGCATCGGGGTCCGACTCGATGTCATAAAGAAGAACGCCTGGCGCTCGCTGAAGTTCAGGCAAAGCGATGGTGCTGTCCAGTCGTTCCACCAGTCCATCACGCTGGGCAATGGCCTGGGCAACAAGAGCTCCAGCGACGTCCCCATGCTGCTCGCCAAAACGTTCCATTTGAACGGCCAAGCGTTCTGGATTGGCCGACGCGAGGTCATTGAGGCCATGAATCCCAAGCTCTTGAAGCATGTCGCGCCGCTTCGCACCAATGCCACTCACCTCACTGAGATGCCCATCAGCCGCAGCAACCCGGCTGCAGCTCTCACGCCAACTACACAACGTGCACTTGCGACGATCCGCCGCCAAGGCTGGCGGTTGAGCCCGTTCTAAATCTGCCTTGAGTTTCCGAAGCGCTTCCCCAAGCTGTTTGCGTAGCCCACTCGTCAGCCTGATCCGTTCCCGCTGTAAACCTCGCCCACCGCCACCCAACACCAAAAGCTCAGGGACGGGCCCCGCTTGGTAGAGCTCCAACAAATGTCCCATCAGGGCAAGGGGCAGTTGATGCTCCCTAGTGATCCGCCTTCCCTGACGCGCCAAGACAGGTTGATAAGCAAACGGACCCCAGCGGCTATGACCAGCCACTCGAAGCAACAGCGGTGGATGGGCCTCCACGCGCTCACCGGAAGGTCCTACTCCTTTTAAACGCAACCCCAACACCCCTTCCTGACCAGCAGCACAGGCCTTTTCCCCATGGCCTGGCTTACGGGGAAGCAGTGCTACAAACGATCTCTGCTGATCATCAAGCAGCAAGTTGCGATGCGCGGTCCATCGCCGCTCAGCTGCATCTCCATAACGATCAAGCCATGCCTTACGGCGGCAACGCAACCAGCTGCGCAGCAGCCGATCCGTCAGGACGTTGTCGGCGAGCGGGGTGGCACCCATGCGCAGACCTTACGGCCATGGGCTGCTAAATCCACTTCACTGCAGGGTGTCCCCATGGCATCGGCTCCATTACCGCTCGGTCCAGCTCCAATTCAATTCGGCACAGATGGCTGGCGCGGAGTGCTGGGGGTCGACATAACGGTGGAGCGTCTTCTTCCTGTGGCCACCGCCGCCGCCCAAGAACTCGCTCACCGCGCCCCAGAAGGCCTAGACAGCCGCACGGTGGTGATCGGCTATGACCGCCGTTTTCTCGCCCCTGAACTGGCGGAGGCCATCGCCGCCGCCGTGCGTGGCTGCGAATTAGAACCCCTCTTAACGGAGACACCCGTTCCAACCCCAGCCTGCAGCTGGGCCGTCGTCGAACGGCAGGCCCTAGGAGCGCTCGTGATTACTGCTAGCCATAACCCCCCGGAATGGCTCGGGCTCAAGATCAAAGGCCCTTTCGGAGGCTCCGTGGAAGGGGATTTCACTGCAGCAGTGGAACGCCGCCTTGATGCAGGCGGAATCACGATGCCGATCCAAGCCAAAGTTCCACGGTTCCCAGGACGCGACGAGCATCTCAACGGGCTGCGCAGAAAACTGGATCTTGCCCCAATCATGGCGGGGCTCAAAGCGATGAAGCTCAAGGTGATCGTTGATCCAATGCACGGCTCCGCGGCGGGCTGCATCTCGGATTTATTCGGACCAGCTGGGGCTGGATGGATCGAAGAAATCCGCAGTGAACGCGACCCTCTCTTCGGAGGGCATCCTCCGGAGCCCTTGGCGCCTTACTTGCAGGAGTTAATTGCAGCGGTGCGCGCCTCCACGGCTGCTGGGACTCCCGCAGTCGGTCTCGTCTTCGATGGCGATGGGGATCGCATCGCCGCCATTGATGAAACAGGACGGTTTTGCAGCACCCAGCTCTTAATGCCGCTGCTGATCGATCATCTAGCGCGCGCCCGTGCGCTGCCCGGTTCGATTGTGAAAACCGTGAGCGGCTCGGACCTCATGCGCTTGGTGGCCGAGGCGCAGGGTCGGGAGGTTCTGGAATTGGCTGTGGGCTTTAAATACATCGCGGCGGAGATGCTGAGCGGAGAGGTGTTGATTGGGGGCGAAGAATCTGGAGGAGTGGGCTTTGGCATGCACCTGCCCGAGCGGGATGCGCTTTATGCAGCTGTTCTTGTGTTGGAGGCCTTGGTGGAAGGTGGCCAACCCCTGGGCGCACGACTCACCGCTCTTCAAGAACAACATGGTGGAGCAAGCCATTACGACCGCCTGGATTTGCGACTCGCGAACATGGAAGCCCGCCAACGTCTGGAGCAGATCCTGGCGAAAGCCACCCCAAAAACAGTGGCTGGGCAGGCTGTGCACGAGGTCATTCGGACCGATGGCATCAAACTTCGTATGGGTCCAAGCCACTGGCTGATGCTGCGTTTCTCAGGCACAGAGCCATTACTTCGTCTGTATAGCGAGGGACCTGATGCAGATCGCGTGCACGCCGTACTGGCCTGGGCACAACACTTTGCTGAGGCTGCATGACGGAGAACCGGGTGCTCGTGATCGCCAGTGGCAATCAGGGCAAAATTCGCGAATTTCAAGGGCTCCTGAGCGGACTACCCCTGCTTGTGGACTCGCAGCCGGATGGCCTCGAGGTGGAAGAAACCGGCACCACATTTGCCGCGAATGCTCGAATCAAAGCTCTTGCCGTGGCGAAAGCCACGGGGCATTGGGCCCTCGCCGACGACTCTGGCCTGAGCGTTACAGCGTTGAACGGCGCGCCAGGAGTGCATTCGGCCCGTTACGCGCCAACGGATCCTGAACGCATCCATAAATTACTTGCAGCGTTGCTCAATTGCCCTCAGCGCGGGGCGTACTTCAGTGCAGCACTTTGTATTGCCGCTCCTGATGGCCAGGTCTTGCTCGAGGTGGAAGGGCGTTGCGAAGGCCAAATCACCAAGGTGCCCCGCGGCGACCAAGGCTTTGGATACGACCCAATTTTCGAGGTCAACAACACTGGGCGCACCTTTGCGGAAATGGCCTTATCCGAAAAAAAAAGCCATGGTCACCGAGGCCGGGCCTTCTCGCTGCTGGAACCGCTGCTGAAACAACTGATTTCCGTTAATTAACCGCGGGCACACATCACTACGAGACGACAAGAGTTAAACCCTGTACGGTGCAATTTGACGTTGACGAGGTCGATGGCCATTGCCATGACCACGGGTTACAGCGCACAGACCGAAGGCGCACTGCTCTGCATTAATGCCGCTTCGGACTGGGCCCTGACTTGTGTAGACAAACTTCCTACCCAGACCAGCTACGTGCTGATCGATTACGGAGCTGCTGATGGAGGCACTGCAGTCGGTCTCTGGAGCCAGGTGCTGGATCGGTTGCATGCCAATCAACCCAAGGCCCATCTCACACTGATCGGCAACGACCTGCCAAGCAACGACAACGTGGCTCTGGCTGAAAATTTGGCCCAACAAATCCCTCGCACTCCAAAACCAACAGTTTTGGTGAGCGCACGGAGCTTTTACGAACCATCCGTTGCACCGGACACGGTGAGTTTTGGCTTCTCTGCCACGGCAATGCACTGGCTGAGCGAATCTCCAGGGCCCCTCGAGACCCATACACATGTACTGGCCTCAGGGGATTCAGAAGCCCTCAAGCGTTTCACCACCCAGGCCTTGAAGGATTGGGCCTACGTCCTCGAATTACGCAGCTTGGAGCTCAGAGTTGGCGGCCGACTCCTCACGGTGAACCTTTCCCGAGATGAGCAAGGTCGCTATTTGGGCCACAACGGAGGAGAAACCCGCAACGTGCACGACCAGCTTCATCAGATCTGGCGTGGGCTTGCCGACGAAGGGGTCATTAGCGAAGAGATTTATAAAAAAGGAACCGTCTTGAATTTCTACAAATCCCCTGAAGAATTCATGACACCGCTGAAAGACACCAATTCAGCGGCCTATCGCAATGGCTTGCGTTTGGTTGATGAACGCACGGTTTATGTGAAGTGCCCCTACCGCCGCCGTTGGAATGAGGACGGCGACACAGCAACCTTCGCGGCTGGCCTTATGGCCACCATCCGCAGTTGGAGCCGGCACAGCTTTGCCTCCGTCGCTGGAGACACAATCGCGGATCAGGTGTATGACCGTCTTGAACAGCGCATTGCCGCTGCCCCAGATGAGTGGAGCCTGGATTACGTGGAGCATCACCAGTTGATGGAGAAAGTTGCTTGATGGCCAATCCAACCAAGCCAGAGCCGACCGTGTCGGTTCTGGCTCAACACGTCTCGGAGCATCTCTCGGTTTTTGTCGTCGCAGAAAGCACCGATTCGAAAAAACCAGCAAATGGTGGATTAAGGCTTCTTAATTACCCCAGCGATGAAGCCTGCATCGCTGACGGCCAACGGTTGGCGGGTTTGATGACCCACAAGCATGACTTGTATGGCACTGGTTTCGCTGGCGGCAAAATCGTGGCTCGGGCTCAGGAGCCTGCTGCGGTTAAAGACGAACTGATCAGCGTGACCGCAGGCCTGCTGGAGTCCCTGGATGGCTCCATGATCACAGGATGTGATCTAAACACAAGCTTGGAAGACATGGAGCGGCTGATGTCGCTCACACCCCATGTTCTTGCAGCGGTTGGGAGCCCCGTGGATGCCAGTGCTGCCACGGCCCACGGCACGCTCGGAGCCGTTGAAGCCGTACTCAGCAGCGATCTGAAAGATGCCACCCCCGGACGAGCCCTCGTCCACGGTTGCGGGGCCGTTGGAGGCACCGTGGCAAAAACCCTGGTGGATCAAGGTTGGACCGTCTTCACCGTTGACCTCAACCGGGAGCGGGCTGGCCTAGCTGGTGCGACGCCTCTCCCTCCGAGTTGCCCCTGGTGGGAAGTGAAAGTAGATCTGATGCTCCCTTGCTCAATCTCCGGATTGATCAACTCAGAGATTGCTGAAGGAATGCGCACAAAGGCAGTAGTGCCCGCTGCCAATGCTCCTTTTCAGAATCCTCAACTCGCCGACGAGCTTCGTCAGCGCGGAATCCCCGTCTTACCCGACCCCCTTGTCAACGCTGGAGCGGTCATTGCGGATTCGATAGAGCGTTTTTCACCGCAAGCCTGGAAAGGTGCCGGTGCTGAAGACGTTTATGCCTTCGTTCGTAGCGAAGTGCGCCGAAGAGCAACCGAATACTTGTCGCAGCGCGAACAAGGGCTATCAGTAGGAGATGCGCTCACCGAAGTCGCAGCAGATACCAGCACAGATCCAATCGGCCTGAGCTTTAAAGACACCCTATGAGCAACAACCTTTCATCCCTCCCCGATCAAGCCTCTGTAGTAATCATCGGCGGAGGGATGGCCGGCTTAAGTTGCGCCGCATCACTGGCCCGGCAGGGCGTCTCAGATGTAGTGCTGTTAGAGGCCAAAACTCTTGCCCACGCCCAAGCCAGCAGCTTTGGCGAAACCCGGATGTTCCGGGAGATGTACTCCGACCCAGTTCTTTGCAAGCTGGCGCAAGAAGCCAATCGACTTTGGCGTGAAGAAGAAGTTCACGCCGGTGAACATCTGCGCGAGACCCACGGCTTGCTCTTTTACGGAGAAAGCTGGGATGAGGAAACAATTGAGGGATCGATTCCTGGCGCGCGGCGCGTCATGGACGACCAAAGCATTCCCTATGAGGCTCTAAATGCTCAGGAGATCTCAGCTCGTTTCCCCTTAAAGCCAAAAGCAGACTTCACCGGCCTATTTGAGCCCACCGCTGGTGCCGTCCGCAGTGACAAGGTCATTGCTCACTGGCGAAAAACGGCTGAGCAAGCTGGCCACCGTCTCATCGAACATGCTCCGGTGCGCAGCTTGGATGACGATGGCGGTGGCGTGCTCCTGGAATCGGGTCAGCACATTTCAGCCAACCAAGTAGTGGTGGCCTGCGGAGTGTGGAGCCAGTTGCTGTTAACACCTTTGGGATTGGCACCCAAACTGGAGGTATGGCCAATGCTTTGGGCCCATTACACCGTAGATCCAGCCATTGCTGATCGTTATCCCCAATGGTTCTGCTTCCAAAAAGAGCGGGGCGATGACGGTGGCTTGTACTACGGCTTCCCTGTACTCAGCACCACCAGTGACGGTCGTCCTCGAATCAAAGCTGGTATCGACTGGGCCCCCAAAGAACTGCGAGTGAAAGAACCCAATGCCATGTGCAGCGAACCACCAGCACGTCTTGTGGAATTGCTCGACCACTTTCTGTTCAACAATGTGAGTGGTATTGAGGAACGCGTCGAAACCGTCATCAGCCCTTATTCGATGACCAGCGATGTGAACTTCGTTCTTGATCGCCTCAGCCCCAAGTTGAGTTTGTTCTGCGGCGGCTCTGGGCAATCCTTCAAATTCGCACCGTTGATTGGTGACTCCCTCGCACGCTTAGCCAGAGGAGAATCCCCCGCCGTCGATATCTCCTGCTGGAACCACAAACGTTCTGCTGTCTGCGCCTAAGTCCATACCAAAGAGTCCATCGTTTCTAATCCTGTGTCTGAAATCCCGACAACCTCTCGCTCCTGGTGGAAACAGCCCCCGCTCTGGGTGGGAGCCGGCCCTCTGTTGATCTTTCTGCTGGTCTCCGCCATCGATTTGGCGCTGGCCAAGCACTTCACAGAGACAGGCAAGGCCATTGTTAGCGATGCGCTTGGTGGGATCTGGCAATGGATGGTTTTACTACTGTTCCTGATCGCCATCGCGATTGCGATCAGTCCTGTCGGACGCCTTCGCCTCGGCGGTGAGGATGCCAAGCCAAGCCTGAAGTTTTTTGACTGGTGCGCAGTATTGATCTGCACTCTCCTGGCAGGTGGTGGTGTGTTTTGGTCGGCCGCGGAGCCTTTATTTCACTTCCAAACACCGTCGCCAACATTTGAAGGTGTAGCGGGAGGAACTGCCGCAGCGGTAGATCCAGCGCTAGCTGTGAGCTTCTTGCACTGGGGCTTTTTAGCTTGGGCGTTGGTGGCAACCACCACGACGATTACCTATTCAATTTTGGAGCAACGCGGAGAACCACTCCGCCCTCGAACCCTGTTGGTCAATATTCTTCCAAGACAACTCGTTGATGGTCCTCTAGGCGACTTGGCAGATGGCCTGTCGGTCGTAGCTGCCATTGCAGGAACTGTTGGCCCACTGGGCTTCCTATCTCTGCAGCTCAGCAATGCAGCAGGGCAGCTCCCCTGGTTAAGCGACAGCGCTGAGTTGCAATCTGTCGTAGTGCTGATGCTCACCGCTGTTTTCGCGACATCGACCGTCAGCGGCATCCAAAAGGGCATCAAGTGGCTCTCTGAAATCAATGTTTGGCTCACTATCGGGATGGCGGCAGCACTGCTTTTGCTTGGCCCTGGCCTCTGGTTGATATCGCATTTTTTCAGCGGTTTCTTGACGTATCTGATTCATCTCCCTCAGATGGCACTTGCTCAGAACGAATCCCCCGACAATTGGATTAATGGTTGGACGGTGTTCTATTGGGGCTGGTTCCTGGGTTATGCGCCGCTCATGGGTCTGTTTACGGCGGGAGTGAGCCGTGGTCGCAGCCTGAGAGAACTCGTACTCGCCGTTGCCATACTTTGCCCAATCGTGACCAACCTTTGGTTCACATTGCTTGGCGGAACTGGCATGCATCTCGAGCTTGCGGGGGCTGGGATTACGGAAGCCCTTGCACAGAACGGAGCGGCCGCTGCTTTACTCGCGATCCTCAGCGCCTTGCCACTCGCGAGCCTGTTGATCCCTGTGGGGCTCATCCTGGTGGTGCTGTTTATGTGTACCAGTGCAGATTCGATGAGCTACGCCGCCGCCATGGTGGTGAGCGGCCGTAACGAGCCGCCTCCAGCCCTGCGCTTGTTCTGGGCCCTGATGATCGGCAGCCTCACCCTGGTGTTGTTGCGCATCGGCACCGGGCTGGGTGACAGCACCTCGATCGACGCCTTGCAAGCCTTCATCGTGATTACTGCGGTACCAGTAACTCCCTTGGTTCTGTTCACGCTATGGAGCGCCCCACGCCTCGCCTGGAAAGAATCGAAACGCTTGAATATCGCAATTAAACAATAAGGGGTATTAAGACCAAATTGTTTCCGATAATTCGAAGAAATAATTACAAAAAGCTATTGATTTTGGCAGTCTCAGGTATCAAGAGAAGGTTTGCTTATTATCATATAAAATGAGTGTAGATCACTTTTTATAATTCCAGCAAAGCAAATTAAAAAACCAACTTTTCGCGAAGCAAGAAAAAATATTTAGGAGCCTTACGGCGCCAAATGCTCGGCGTACCAAGGGTGCCGAACCGTTGGGTGAGGGGGAGTGGTTGCTCCGTTATAGAAGGCTGCGAGCTGGCCGCTAGATCAGCTGAGCTCTAAAGCCCCTACAACTGGAGGAGTACACCGCCAAAATCTGGACTTAACCTAAGCAAAATCCATTGACGAATGGCTAGAACCCGAAAAAAGCTGTTCGAAAGTGTCAGAAGTTACACATATGATTAATAATCCGGCCTCTTCATTAAATCCAGAGCCCAGAAATTTTATAGAGAAGGTCTTGTTTGGCCACCCGTCTGGCTGCCTCTGCTGCCGGATCCTCCCAGACGATAATGGCTTAAATATTGGCGAACTTCCAATTGATAGTGAATCAGAGGAACCATTATTTACCGGCGCAGCCGCCAGTAATCAAGGTCTTGCAGATTACCTACGTTCTGGATTCTGGACCGATCTATCTTCCAGTGCACACAAGTTCAATCTTAGCAACAGCGACACATATGCCAAAAATGGAATTATCACTTACAATACAACAGCTAATAGTTTCGACAGTGATGGCCTTTCTTCGGCAAGGCAACAATTAGTCGACGAAGCCTTCAAGCTTTTTGAAGAGGTTCTCGGAATTGATTTTCAGTCATCTTCCGATGCTAACGCTGATTTTCGTTTTGGAGATGCAAATAGCGGAGCTTATGCATCTACAAACAGTCTAAGTGGGTCCATTGATTATGTAGATGTCAACATCAACTCTGGCTGGCATGGCGGGCAGAGCGGATTCGGCAACTACACCTTTCAAACTGTTCTCCATGAAATCGGCCATGGACTTGGCTTAGGCCATCAAGGCAATTACAACGGCTCCGCTAATTACTCAAGCGACGCCAAATACTCAAACGATTCATGGCAATCCACCATGATGTCTTATTTCGACCAGAGCGAAAATACCTCAATTACAGCAACAAAATCTTATCTAAGCGCACCAATGTCGGCGGACTGGATCGCCCTAGACGACCTATATAAACCGTTCGGATATGGCATCAGCAACGCTTTCTCAGGGGACACAATCTATGGATTTAATACCAATATTGCAGAATCAACTAGTGAGATTTTTGCCAATTTCAAAGACTACGCCAGTACAACAGCTTTTACCCTTACCGACGGATCAGGCATAGACACACTGGATGTTGGAGGATTCAGCAACAACCAGTCTATTGATCTTCGTGCTACTGAAAAAACATCATCAAGCCTCTACCCATCCAACATCGGAAGTGTCGTCGGCAACCTCACAATCGCCGCAGGAACAGTCATTGAGAATGCTGTTGGGGGAACTGGAAACGACAGCCTGCGCGGCAATTCCGCCAACAACTCAATCGATGGCGGCACCGGTGATGACACCATGGCCGGCAGCACCGGCGATGACACTTACGTCGTTGATTCCACTTCAGATGTTGTTACGGAATCCTCCTCAGAAGGTACAGACCTGATTCAGGCCTCTGTTACGTACACCGCCTCGACAAACGTTGAAAGTCTCACCCTCACAGGTTCCGGCAACATCAATGCCACTGGCAATAGTTTAAACAACTCACTCATAGGTAATAGCGGCAACAACCGCCTGATCGGTGGAGATGCAAACGACACAATCACCGGCGGCACCGGCGCTGATCAATTCCAGCTCAGTAGAGGGTCCGATCAAATCACCGATTTCGTTATCGCCCAGGGTGATCGACTCGGCATTCAGACCGATCAGGAGTACTCCATCTCTCAATCCGGGAGTGATCTGCTGATCTCCGTCGCCTCCTTCGGTTCAGTTCTTCTGCAAGGCATCGACGCTGGAGACTTCGATGCTGCATCTCAAATCATTCGCACCGATGCGTCGGCCAACCCCATCCCCCCCACCATCGCCATCACAGAAGACGATGCCGATAACGTCCTCACTGTGGGCAATACAGCAACCATCACCTTCACCCTCTCGAAAGCCTCCACCAACTTCATCCAGTCCGATGTCACCGTTTCCGGTGGTTCTCTCTCCAACTGGAACGCAGCATCTGCCACCTCATACACCGCCACCTTCACTCCCACCGCCAACAGCACCGCCGAAGGGGTGATCTCCGTTACTAGTGGCACCTTCACTGATACAGCCAATACCGCTAACAGCGACGGTTCCGATGCCAATAACACCGTCACTTTCACCGTTAATACGAAGACTCCTGCTCCTTCACCTTCTCCCGCCCCTGCTCCTTCACCTTCTCCCGCCCCTGCTCCAGACCAAAGTGCTATAGAAGATGGCGTCGCCCAGACACCTAATGGGATCGTAAAAGTTTCGACGACTGAATCTAAAGATATCAGCATTAATACTGCTGATCAAATAACAACCGTTACGGCGGAATCGGGAATAAAAAATATGACAATTGAAATTAAAAATAATTTTCATGTTAAAGGTAAAAAACTTTCAAAACCAATATTTACTTTAATTCATACAGACAATTCAGTGCTAACACTATCAAATGCGAAAACTATTGGGGCATCAATTAATGCCAAAAAAGGAACTAATGCTATTACATTTGTAGATACAAAACTAAAATCTAGCTCGGTCAATGGGGGAAAGGGAGAAGAGCTCATTACAGTAGAGGAGGGAACAAAATTAATTGGCAAGAATACTTTTAGCCTTGGCAATGGCAAGGATTCTGTCATCATCAAGGGCTCAGTAAAAACACTGGTCATCGACAATGGAAATGACAGGAAAAAGGACGTAACGACAATCGAATCCTATGATCTAATAAAGACAAAGCTAGCTATTAATAACTTCGGCAAAAAAGACCAACTTATTATTGAGGGGGAGGTGTTTAATTACAAGCCAATCAAGAACAATACAATAAATAATTTACTGGAAGAGCACGGCATCTTTATCGATATCATTGATAACAAATAATCAAACAAGAGTCTTAAACAAAGAAAGGAGACATCCCCCCTTTTTTATTGATCAATAAGAGTTAGCGAGTCAATCCAATAAGCCCCTTTACGGACATACAACTGAAAAAAACTTCTTTCGAAGAGTCCAAGGAAAGTAGAGCTCTAACGACACACGAATCATCAAACAACGCATTTCCCGCTTCTCCAATTCAGACTCCGGCCCTTTATAGACAAATTGAGAAGCAGCCTTCGATGGGAACAATTTATCCCACGAAACACCCCAATACTCACGTGCAAATGCATCGTTCGATGATGCATAGAAACCTGTCACGCGGTCCAAAAGTGGCTAATCAAAACTATCAAACTTGTCCTGATCCCAACCTCGTTCGATCGCAAGATCACGAGTCACATTTCCCTTGCGATTCAACACATCATGATTAAAACCCAAAGACTCCATTAATTGGTAGAAAATTTGAGACGTCTAAATCACTTTCCCCCCTGGCTGAATATTCTTTTTCGAGAATTCGCCCGTTAACCATAGGTTATCAGATGGCTTTCTCAAGCCCAATACCGAAGCAAGAGCTAAAAAAAGATCCGTGATTGCCACTTACCGAGATAGCGGCAAAACATTTTCGCAATCTCAGGCTATCCCGTCAGGACGCTAAATTTTGATGGATAATTAATGTCCAAAGAGCTGGGATTTTTTTCATAATGCATCGACAATATTTCGAAAATCCTTGCGTAGAACGAAAGCGTCGAACACGATGGCAGTGTACAGAATTTAGCCATGACTGCTGATCTCTGGTGAAATAGCTAATGCCAAGTTCAAATACATATAACGATGCCAAGTCGTACAAGATGATTAGAAAAATCTTCTTCAGAATTCTCGTGTCATGCGATGAACTACTGATAAAAATGTGTTGAAGATTACTCGGCAAGCCAGACAAATATCTTCCAAAGGTTGATAATTTTGTTCAGCATTAGCGAGGAGAGTATTGTCTTCATCCATCAATACTCGTTGTATCGTCAAAGCAACACAACTTTTACGCCACCGTTCAGTCACATAGCTGCTGGCAGCCTTGTGGGGTCCAGCATCGATCCACAACATCCGCTCATCGCTATTAATCGGCGGAAGATTAAATTAAGTATGTGCAAAGGATCAACGATTATCATCAAATTATCACGCCAGAAATATCGTCTTCATCAGCCAATTCAGTTCCACTCAACCTTGACAACAATGGTATCGGGGTCAGTTCAAGCAGTAGTCGAGATTGAGACGAATGGATTGACGGGGTTTCGGCGCTTCAGATGGATCAAAACTCCCTTCCGACCAAGACAGGGCACTTGACCGCAGATGACCTCCCCCATTGCGCTGGTCAATCCGGATCAACTGAAGTTGGCGCAATCCCAACAGCTGCTGTGTTGACTCGGCTTGACGGCGTCCTTTCGCTAACGCTCTCTCAAGCAATTGCTGTTGAAGAGACTGTGCACCATCGGTTGAAGACAGCGATGTCATTCCCTGAAGACTGACACCGGGCAAGCGTCCAGCCTGCTGTATTAATGGGTCGTAATTGGTACGGCCCACCTCACCCGTGATGCTGGCAGTGGCCTGGTGGCGCTGAGGAGAGGTGGTGTTGCTTCCAATCGTATAAGTACGTGGCGCAGACACAACGAGTACCCCCATCGTCAAGCCGGAAATCTTGCTTCGAACTGTGACGAGCCGCCGATTCAATTCGTTCAAAGCCTCTTTCTTCGAGCTGGCTTGTGCTTCCAAATGCAGGGAAAACTGAAAGCGATCTGTTCGGCCCGTTCCCTGCTCCACAACCGTGAGTTCCAGCAGAGTTCCGTCACACTTCATGTCTTGGGCATAAAGCGGTGCCGTCAAACCCAACAGCAAGCCAGCCAACAAAAGAGCACTTCGACAACCCATCACGACCACGGATCTATCTCAACAGCTTGAGCCTGGACGGATTGAAATTGGCAAAGAGGTGCGAATTGAAATCTGCCTCAATGTGACTGAACAACACTCAGACGGATCCGGCCCAGCTGCCATGCAGCCCATGCGGTACCGCCAAAGGCAATTCCAGTACGGCCACTTCCGATAGATCTACCGCATTGAGGATCACCAAATCGGACGCCCCACGCGCTCCATTCCAGACCAGATCCAGCACCCAGCCATCATCTTCTGCTGAAGCACCAGGCCGCGCAACCATCAAGGGCTCGCTTACAAAACCACGGGGAGCAGCGCTCCAGGTGTGGGTATGACCAGTGGTGAGATCCAACTTTTGGATGGCCTGCAGCGGATCATTCCCAACCTCCCGTTCAGCGACCGCCATCCAGGCGTACTGAGCTGACAGTCCCTGCAACCGCGGATTCACCATGGCGAACTCACAAGTGCGGTTGGACATCCGCTCGGTTTGAACAATCTCACGGCTCAAATCAAGGCGACATCGATGCAGGATCCCCTCAGGGATGCTCTCGAAATCGACCTGAGCAAAGTCATCATCTGGACCAATCGAAGGAAAATCGTCGTAAACGATGCTCTCCACCACCACATGATCTCCATCCTCAAAAGCATTGAGGTGATGAAAGACAAACCCATCTGGAGCCTCAAGAATGCGAGGTTTTTCTCCAGCGAAACGACCACAATCTCGAGGAATCAACCAAAAGCGTCCTTTGCCACCTGGCTGAGAGGACAAACACTGCGCAGCACCCTTTTCGCCAGTGACAAACGGCAGAGGGTTGAAGGAGATGGCGTTTTGAAGGAACACCGCCCAGTTGGGGGTAATCGCGAAATCATGCAAAAACGCGAAACCGGGAAAACTGTCTGATCGATCGTTCAAAAGCACACCGGCATCAGGCCCATCGGTGGCGAACTCCATCAGTCGAATGGTGCTGCGGGGGCCAGCCTTCACACCAAAGGTGACCATCCGAGAGCGATCGTGGTGACCAGCATCGAAACGGGGGTGAGCACTAAAGGCTTCCCCTTTTTTCAGAACACCATCGAGCCGTGACAACCCGCGGGTTTCCAAGCTGACTGGGTCGAGGGCATGGGGCTCTGCCGCCTCCCAGAGGGCTAACAGCTGATCACCAAGCCGCACCACATTGGTATTGGCAATGTTTTTCAGCCGTAAATCAAAGGCGTTAGCTAACCGCCCTCCGGGTTTCAGACTCCCAAAGACACCGCGGTAGAGCACCTTGTTGGCCTTTTCCTCTGCGAGCCAACCCTCCGTGCGGACGAAGCGATTGGTGAGGGCAACGGAGCCATGCTCAAACCGCATCGCGGCAATCATGCCGTCGCCATCGAAGGGATGGTGAACACGATGGCCGTCGCGTTCTAAACGGCCAGGTCCATTGCGATAGAGCGTGCCGTTGAGTTCAGGGGGGATGGCGCCACGCACAGGAATCAGCGCCACATCCGTGAGTTCGTCATCCACGTTGACGAAGGCGCTCGACCAGTCCTCGCGGCTATAGGGACGGGTGGGTGCAACAGTCACGAACTACGTATCTTAACCAAGTACATCTTCTCGTAATTGACAGAGAAACGCGGCGGGTAGCTCGGAATTTAGTTGGCGCCAGCCTGCTCTAAAACACCTTTACTGCTCGGGATCGCACCGGCTCGACGGGGGTCGATTTCAGTGGCCATGCGCAGCGCACGGGCGAACGCTTTGAAACAAGCTTCCACGATGTGATGGGAATTCACGCCATCTAACTGAAGAATATGCAACGTAAGTCCACTGTTATTAGCGACTGCCACGAAGAATTCTTTGACCAATTCTGTGTCGTAGGTGCCGATTTTTTGCGTCGGGATTGTTAATCCATAGCTGATATGAGGACGGCCAGAGCAATCCAATGCCACCTGCACAAGGGCTTCATCGAGGGGCGCTACGAAATGACCGAACCGATAGATCCCTTTTCGATCACCCAAGGCTTGGCTGAGGGCCTGTCCCACGGCAATGCCCACATCTTCATTGGTGTGGTGATCATCGATATGGGTATCCCCCACCGCCTTAATCGTTAGGTCAAGCAATCCATGGCTGCTGATCTGATGCAGCATGTGATCGAGAAAGGGCACTCCGGTAGAGGCCTCACACCGGCCGGTGCCGTCAAGGTCGAGCTTGACCTTGACGTCGGTTTCGCCGGTATGGCGGTGAACTTCACCAGTGCGCATGCTCTTGAGTTCCCGCCAACCGTTGCTAACGCGTTGATCATGGCGAAGCATCCGCCCATCGGCCAAACCTCCAAGCTTGGCCAACGGGTGCGCCAGGTCATCAACAGACCCAAATACCCCCGTATCCATTTCTTGAACCAAAGCCTCAGTGGTGTCTCGAGTCCACCGATCTTTTCGAATCTGATGCTGGATCAACAGGGGCGGGTCACATCCCTGTCACGCAATAGCCGGCATCTACATAGATGGTTTGGCCTGAGATGCCGCTAGCCAGGTCGCTCAAGAGGAACGCAGCGGTACCGCCCACTTCCATCTGGGTCACGGTGCGACGCAAAGGAGCTCTCTCCTCAACGTGGTGAATCATGTCGAGGATTCCTCCGATGGCTGAACTCGCCAAAGTACGAATGGGGCCGGCACTAATGGCATTAACGCGAACCTGCTTCTCCGGGCCGAGCTCAGCAGCCAAGTAGCGCACGGACGCTTCTAAGGCTGCCTTGGCAACACCCATGACGTTGTAGTTGGGAATCGCGCGCTCAGAACCCAGGTACGAGAGGGTGATCACACCTGCCTTCTCGCTGAACAGCGGCTTGGCATGGGCACAGAGTGGAGCCAAGGAATAGGCGCTGATATCCAAGGAGCGCGCGAAACCCTCAGCGGTCGTAGCGCTGTAATCACCAATCAATTCCTCTTTACCGGCGAACGCCAGGCAGTGAACTAATCCATCAAGAACGCCCCACTTTTCTTTGATCTCAGCAAACACACTCGCCATTTGATCCGGATCTTGAACATTCAGGGGCAAGAACAAGCTGGGCTCCAGTGGAGCAGTGAGCTCCCGCACCTTGGACTCAAAACGGCCTTTCTCATCGGGAAGATAGGTAATGCCGAGATCAGCGCCTGCCGCTTTGAGTTGCTGAGCAATGCCCCAGGCAATCGAGCGGTTATTGGCAATGCCGGTAACCAGGATTTTTTTGCCGGTGAGATCGAGCAGCATCAGAACGAGCCGGGACAGGGTGGAATTCGCGCGATTCTCCCCCATCCCCCGCCAAGATCAAACGCCTGTTGCTTCAGAAGGTCGGTGCCAGCTCCTGCTTCGCCTCCAATCGCCGGTGATTTGCCGAGAACGATCAGCTCGCGCGAAGCTCTAAATGCGCTGCTGGAACAGGAGTTCCCAGGGGCAAGTGGCGCCCTCAGCCCAATCCGTGGCGGTCGTCAAGCCGCTGAACAGCAGATACGAAAAATAGATGGGAAGCGGTATGCCCGCAGCCGTAATCACCTCAACGGAGCCGTAACCGGCCTATCTCCTTACATCCGCCACGGCGTACTCACCTTGGCGGAAGTGCGCGATGCCGTGTTTCAGAGCATCAACAACCGCGATGACGGCAGCAAATTGATCAATGAGCTGGGCTGGCGTGATTTTTGGCAACGCATGTGGCAGGAGCTGGGTGATCACATCGACGACGACCAAGAAGAGTTCAAAACTGGTCACAGTGCATCCAGTTACAGCCGAGAGCTCCCAGACGACGTCCGTGATGGCTGCACAGGCTTGGCCTGCATGGATGGATTTCGCGAGGAGCTGGTCAGCACGGGCTGGCTTCACAACCACGCTCGGATGTGGATGGCCGCATGGCTCGTGCATTGGCGACACGTGCATTGGAAAGCCGGCGCGGACTGGTTCCTTGAGCATTTGCTCGATGGTGATCCCGCCAGCAACCATCTGAGTTGGCAATGGATCGCCAGCACCTTCAGCCACAAGCCCTACTTTTTCAACCGCGACAACTTGGAGCGCTACAGCGGGGGGAATTTCTGCAAGAGCTGTTCCAGCGCAAATCACTGCCCCTTCGATGCCAGCTACGAGCAGCTCGAAACCAAGTTGTTTGCCCAGAGGGTCCCGATCCGTGATGTCCCGGCCCGTCGACAGGGCCATCGCAGCAAGTCGACGGCTCGCCCAAACCCCAGCACCCAGCGCTTCTAATGGACCTAAAACAACCGATCGTTTGGGTGCATGAGGAATCCCTCGGCAGTACAAATCCAGCCCTCGAGGATTACTCAGAAGCCCCGGCTCTTTTTGTATTCGACCAGGACTGGATCGATAGCAAACACATCAGCCGCAAACGGTTGGGCTTTCTCTACGAGTGCTGTTTGGATCTCCCAGTCACCATTCGCAAAGGCAATGTCGTGGCTGAGGTGCTGGCATTTGCCAACCGATATAGAGCTGATGGAGTGATCAGTAGTGGTGCCGTTGAGCCTCGACTGCAACGCTACGGAGCAGCCATCAACCGGGACTGCCCTCTGTGGATTCTTGATGGTGAGCCTTTTGTGGAACTACCGCGCCCCCCCCGCCTCGGGCGGTTCAGTCGCTATTGGCGCGAAGCAGAACCAGTGTTGTGGGAGAGCTACAAGGCGTCGGGTTGATTCTTGATGAGTTCCTTCAGCCGTTTGAGCTCCTCCACGGGATTGGTGAGGAGGTCCTCCTCCTCCAAGGCCGGTAATTCAACCGGAATCACCTCCGCTTCTGAGCGCGGTGGAATCGTCCACGTCCAACGTGCTTGGGGTGCACGCAGAGCACAAAGTTGCTTGAGCTCGCCCTGCAGCACCCTCAGCACGTCGCCGCGGGCGACGGCCTGAAAAAATTCAGTGCGGCTGGCGAGGCCAGAGCTGAAGGGCGTAGTTCCGTTGCCATTGAACAAACGAGCAGCATCCGGCAACCAAAGCGGCTGACAAACCTTTCTGTCACTGGTATTTGTTTCTAAAACGATATGAATGCCATAACCATCCGGCTGGTTCACCACAGCCAGGCCGTCATGGGCACCATGCCGCTGCAACGCAAAGATCCGCCAACTCGGAGTTTCAGATGCAACACCACAGCCCACGAGGCCGATGACTAGGCCTGAGATCAACAAGACCCGCCGCATCAATCCATGTCATCTGGCGTCATCCTGATGAAGGCGGTTTAGATCTGCAGCGCTGCGATGGCTCGTACAAGTTCAACAATGTTGGCCCTAGGGACACCCTTGCCCACCTTTCGTCTGGACAGGGTGAGCGGAGGAACGTTCGCCTCAACGGAATTCGAGCAACAGCCGATCTTGCTGATGGTGCTGTGTTCCCATTGCCCCTTCGTGAAGCACATCGAGCCTGAGGTCACTCGCCTGGAGAACGACTTCGGTTCTCGGGTCCAATTCGTTGGACTCAGCAGCAATAGTTTGATAACCCATCCCCAGGACGGTCCAGCACAGCTGGCGGAGCAGGCCCAACGCCATGGCTGGACATTTCCATATCTTTTGGACGATAAGCAGGTGTTGGCGAAATCTCTCCAAGCCGCCTGCACACCGGAGTTTTATCTGTTCAGCCAGAACAACAAAAGCAGCACCCCAACCCTGCAGTACCGGGGTCAACTGGATTCCAGTCGACCCGGCAACGACCAACCCTTGGATGGATCCGACCTCCGGGCCGCTCTCAATGCGGTGCTGACAGGAGCACCTGTCAGCCAAAACCAGTTGGCAGCAGTGGGATGCAACGTGAAGTGGAACCCCGGCCACGAGCCCGAATGGTTCGGCCAAACCGCTTAAACTTTCTTATATGCAGGTTCCTCCCTTCAGCCTCAGCCAACAGATCAGTGATCTGAGCGCCGACCTTGAAAGGGCAGTGCTGTCTGTGCTGCAGAGCGGTCAATACATCGGTGGCGCTCAAATACAACAATTTGAGGCGGCATTTGCAGCGGCTACCGGTGTCGATTTCGCTGTGGGATGCAACAGCGGCACCGATGCCTTGATCCTGGCGCTGCGGGCCCTTGGGGTGGGAGCTGGCGATGAGGTAATCACCTGCTCATTCAGTTTTTTTGCCACGGCAGAGGCGATCAGTGCCATTGGGGCCACTCCCGTGTTTGTGGATGTCGACCCGAGTACCTATCTCATCGACCTCGATCAGATCGAAGCGGTGATTACACCTCGCAGTAAGGCACTGATTCCAGTGCACCTTTTTGGCCGTCCAGTGGACATGACCCAGTGCATGTCGATTGCCACCACCCACAACCTAAAAGTGGTCGAAGACTGCGCCCAGGCAACCGGCGCCTCCTGGAATGGACAATCTGTGGGCAGCTTTGGTGATGTGGGCTGCTTCAGCTTTTTTCCCACAAAAAATCTCGGTGCTGCCGGTGATGGCGGTGCTGTCATCACAAACGATGCTGCGCTCGCCCAAACCATGCGCGAGCTTGCTGTGCATGGCATGCCAAAGCGTTATCTCCACACAGCCCTCGGATACAACAGCCGCCTTGATGCGATCCAGGCGGCTGTGCTCAATGTGAAGTTGCCAAAACTGGCGGATTGGATCCATAACCGCAGCAGCATTGCGACCCGCTACTTGGAACGGCTGGCCGCACTACCCGGCATCGTTTTGCCCCATGGAGACAACGGGCATAGCTGGAATCAATTTGTGGTTCGTGTGAGGTCATGCCCAAGCGCCCCCCCACTTCCCTCCGCCAGCGGTGCGAGCCACGGACGACCCGAAAGTCATTGCCGCGATTGGCTGAAGCAAGCGCTTCAAGATGCTGGGGTGAGCACGATTATTTATTACCCGATTCCGATTCATCGCCAACCTGCATACGCGCACCTGGGGTATGGAGAAGGCACTTTTCCCGTCACGGAACGATTGTGCAGTGAGGTGCTGAGCTTGCCGATCTTTCCTGAATTAACGGCCACGCAACAAGACCACGTCGTAACGGCTTTGGAGAAGCTCCTCAGCCAAGACCCTTCAGTCAACAACGTGAATCAAGACCGGATGGTGGCGTAAAGCGTCTTAAACAGTGCCTGCTGAGTTTTGTGAGTGATCAACGGTTCGGGATAACCACGACGCTCCAGTCCACCAATGTCACCGGTAAGGAGATCTTTGGTGTTCACGTGCCGTAGCTCAGGCACCCAACGGCGGATGTAATCGCCATCGGCATCAAATTTTGTGGCCTGGGTGGCGGGGTTAAAAATCCGCAGTGGCTTTGGGTCCATGCCACTGCTGGCACTCCACTGCCAACCACCGTTGTTGGCCGCCAGATCGCCATCCACCTCCAATTCCATAAAGGCGCGCTCGCCCCAACGCCAATGACAAATCAGATCCTTCACCAGGAAAGAAGCCACGATCATGCGGCAACGGTTGTGCATCCAACCGCTCTCGTTGAGCTGACGCATCGCCGCATCAATGATCGGCATGCCGGTCATCCCCTCTCGCCAGGAGGAAAACCATGCTTCGTTGTTCTCCCAGGGGAAACGGCGCCACTGCTCCCGGTACGGTCCGTCTGCAAGCTCAGGGAAGTGAAATAAGGCTTGCTGGTAAAACTCTCTCCAGCACAGCTCCTGTTCCCATACAGCGATGGAATGGAGCTGCTCCTCGCTGCGGGCCTGATCGCGGCCAAGCTGCGCCGCGCACCAGGCTTGACGGGGACTCAACGTGCCAACGCTCAGCGCCGCGCTCAGATATGACGTGCCAATAACGCTAGGGAAATTCCGATCTGGCTCATAGCCACAAAGTGCCCCATCCGCAAAACAGCTGAGTTGCTCCATGGCTGCAGATTCACCAGGCCTACAGGGGCAGATCTCTATACCTTCAAATCCATGGGTATGACGGATCGCAGCCAGGGGATCCCCATCCGGCACCAAGTCTGCTTCCAGATCGACAAGGCCCGATGGAGGCTCAATCGTGATGGGCTGTTGGGCCTCAACCTTGCCCCGCCAATTGCGCAGGAAGGGGCCATACACCCGATAGGGGGCGCCGGCTCCTGTTTTGAGTAACTCCGGGGCGATCAACAACTGATCCCAATCCACCAACACCTTTCGACCATCAGCCTGCAACCGCTTCGCCACCTGCCGATCCCGTTCACGGCTGTAGGGCTCCACATCCCTGTTCCAAACCACAGCCTCGGCGCTGAGCCGTTCTGCCAACTGCGGAAGCATCTGCACGGGATCACCCTGCAGGATCAGCAACCGGCTCCCGGCAGCACGCCAACGCTGCTGCAGTTCGATCAGGCTTTCCAGCAAAAACCACAACCGGGCCGGGGCCATGGGCGGCAACGCCTGAGCTGGATGGATCAAGGCTGGATCCAGCACGTACACCCCCGTCACCGCAGGGCTGATCTCTACCGCGGCCTGGATGCCGAGGTTGTCGGCTAAGCGCAAATCGCGGCGATGCCAAAACAAAACGCGAGAGGCTGCCATCAGAGACCCAACAGTTGTTTGGCTCGATACCAAGCCGTGACTGACTTACCGTCCAGCCACTCATCCCCCGAAGCCAAGGCTCGATCCAATTGAGCGGGGGTCATCGCGACGACTTCAAGATCTTCGTCGTCATCTCCAGCCGGTGGGTTCTCCAGAGCCGTGAGCTCCCTGGCCAAGAAACAATGAATCACCTCGTCGGAATAGCCAGGACAAGGAAGCATCGGACCAAGGGCATCCCAGCGGGAAGCGCTGTAGCCGGCTTCCTCTCCAAGCTCCCGCTGCATCGATTCGAGCGGATCCTCCCCGGCTTCAAGGGTGCCAGCAGGGAACTCCAGCAAGCGGGCCTGCACCGCAAAGCGGTATTGCCGCAACAGCACCACCTGGCCGTCATCGGTAATCGGCACCGCCAACGAGGCACCGGGGTGACGAATCATGCCGAAGGTGCTTTCCACACCCATCGGCAACCTGATCCGGTTGCGCTCGAACCGAAGCTTGCGCACATCCACCGCCTCGACGGTTTCGAGCAACTCAAAAGGCTCCGGAGCCGGCAACGGTGCCATCGGATCAGGCTTATGGGATCACCAGCATGGCGGGTCATTGCATGCTTTCGCTGAGGTCAGTCGATCCACTCCACTGATCGATTCATGGCAGCCAAAAGCGGCTCTAAAACGAAGTTGCGCAGATGAAGACGCGGATGGGGCAAAACCAGCCGGGAATGCTCCATCCGGTGCTCTCCCCAAAACAACAAATCGAGGTCCAAGGTTCGAGGTCCCCAACGTTGTTCCAAAGATCGCCGCCGCCCAAATTGCGATTCCAGCCGGTTCAATCCCCCTAATAACGACAACGCCGCCTCAGACGATGGAGTGTCGATGAGCCCATTCACGACCACCACAGCGTTCCAGTAACGCGGCTGGTCCGGCGGGCCACCAACAGGGGTGGTGTCGAACAACGGCGACCAACTCAACCGCAACGGAACACCAGCCCAATCGTGCACTACATCTGACAACAACGGACGCACCGCCAACAGGGTTTGACACGGTCCTACATCGGCATGCGGCAGGTTTGCGCCGAGGGCAATCGCGAGGGAAACATCGTCACTGCGGTGCATCAGCGAGACTGGCTTAGACGAGCGGGATGAGAAGCCTCCATGGTGGCAAGTGGTGTAGTCGCAAAGAACGACCAAGCAACCCGTGCCTTTCCCTTGGCGGCCATCACCGGCCATGGAACGCTCAAGCTTGCACTTCTGTTGGCAGCAGTAGACCCCGGCCTCGGCGGCGTGGTGATTGCAGGAGGGCGCGGCACCGGTAAATCCGTGTTGGCCCGTGGACTTCACACCCTGCTCCCCCCGATCGACATCCTCGACATTGAGGGGGGGGGGCGGCCGCAACCTCGATCCTCTCAATCGAGAGGAATGGGACAACGCCACCTGTGAGCAGATCTCAGGCGATCCCCCCTCCAAAGTGATTCCGGCACCGTTTGTGCAACTCCCCCTCGGCATCACCGAAGACCGTCTCGTGGGCGCCGTGGATGTAGCCGCCTCGCTGTCGAGTGGCAGTGCTGTCTTCCAGCCGGGCCTCCTCGCCGATGCACACCGGGGAGTGCTCTATGTGGACGACCTCAATCTTCTCGATGACGGCATCGTGAATTTGATGCTGGCGGCCGTTGGCAGCGGAGAGAACCGCGTAGAGCGGGAAGGTCTCAGCCTCAGCCACCCTTGCCGGCCACTGCTAATCGCCACCTACAACCCCGAAGAAGGCAACATTCGCGATCACCTGCTCGATCGCTTTGCCATCGCTCTTTCGGCTAATCAGCTGGTGACCACCGAGCAACGGGTGGAGATCACCAATGCCGCATTAGCCCACGGTCAATGCAGCCGCAGCTTTGCCGAAACCTGGAGAGAAGAAACCGATGCTCTCGCCACCCAATTGCTGCTTGCCCGTCAGTGGTTGCCGGATGTGCGAATCAGCCGTGAGCAAATCGTCTACTTAGTGACCGAAGCGATCCGTGGCGGGGTAGAAGGCCACCGTTCTGAGCTGTACGCCGTACGCGTCGCTCGAGCCCATGCTGCCCTAAGCGGCAGAGACCGGGTGGACGCAGACGACCTTCAAGTAGCTGTTGCGCTGGTGATCGCCCCGCGGGCATCACAGCTGCCTCCACCGGATCAGCAGATGGAGCCACCTCCACCACAGGAGCAAGACCCCCCACCGTCCCAGGGAAATCAGGACGATCAGCAGGACAATCCGCCTCCACCTCCCGAAGGCTCTGGAGAGGATGACGATGACGACACTCCTGACGACAACAACTCAGAGGACAATTCTGACGACGACAAGAGCGAGGACGACGACAGTCCGGACGACCAAGCCCCTCCATCCGTTCCCGAAGAATTCATGCTCGATCCAGAAGCGATTGATGTGGATCCAGATTTGCTCCTGTTCAATGCAGCAAAAAGCAAAGCCGGCAACAGCGGCAGCCGCTCGGTGGTGTTAAGCGAAAGCCGAGGCCGCTATGTCAAGCCGATGCTGCCACGAGGCCCCGTCCGCCGAATTGCAGTGGATGCAACGCTCCGGGCAGCAGCCCCTTACCAAAAAGTGCGGCGTGAGCGACAGCCGGGCCGTGCTGTGATCGTGGAGGAAGGGGATTTGCGCGCCAAGCTTTTGCAGCGCAAAGCTGGCGCCCTGGTGGTGTTCCTGGTCGATGCCAGTGGTTCGATGGCCCTCAACCGCATGCAAAGCGCCAAAGGAGCCGTGATCCGACTGCTCACCGAGGCCTATGAAAACCGGGATGAAGTAGCGCTTATTCCCTTTCGAGGCGAGCAGGCTGAGGTGCTATTGCCGCCAACGCGTTCGATCACCGCCGCTCGGCGTCGCCTTGAATCCATGCCCTGCGGTGGCGGTTCACCGCTCGCTCACGGACTCACCCAAGCAGCCAGGGTGGGTGCCAATGCTCTGGCCACAGGGGATCTCGGCCAAGTCGTGGTGGTGGCCATTACCGATGGTCGGGGAAATGTCCCGCTCAGCAAGTCGCTGGGCCAACCCGAACTGGACGGGGAAGACAAGCCCGATTTAAAGCAGGAGGTGCTGGATGTTGCAGGCCGTTATCGGATGCTGGGCATCAAGCTGTTGGTAATCGACACCGAACGCAAATTCATCGGTAGCGGCATGGGCAAAGACCTCGCCGAAGCTGCCGGCGGCAAATACATTCAACTTCCTAAGGCCAGCGATCAGGCCATTGCATCGATCGCCATGGAGGCAATTAGCACGATATAGGCACCGAATCGTAACAATATCGAACTGAAATCGTCCTAGCGACTGGTTTCAGATGGATATACCTCTGAGAGCAAGGCCCCAAGGCCGATGGTCACATTGCGAAGACCGTCAATAAAGACTGGATCGGCCATGAGTGTCTTCACATCACCTGCCACGTCATCCAATTTGGCAGTGAGCTCAGCCGCGTTCGTGGCCGTATTCCGCAAACTCGACAACGTTTCAGCGTTATCCAACGACGCCACGATGTTGTTGGCATGGGCCGTCGCTGCTTGGAGATTGCGCAACACCGGATCCACTTGTGATAACTCGGCTTGCAGTTGAACCGTTAGGGCTTCAAACGACTTCGCTGTGGCATCAATCTGCTCAATCGAAGCCGCCGCATTCGGGATCAACTTCTCGGTTTTGGCTTGGGTCAACAACTCCTGAAAGGTGTTGGTCAGCGTGGCGATGCTGGGGGCTTCACGGCCAACAACCGTGGCGCCATCACACAATTGAGCCTTATCTTGGCAATTGGAGGCCTTCGGCAGCGGGGCATTCTCCGGCAACGGCTTGCCACGACTCATCAATTCCACCTGAGCATCACCGCCAAGCAACGACCCTGATCCAATGGTGGCTGTTACCGGTAAAGCCAGGCGCAGGTCACCCTTGGTGATCTCTAAGTCAGCAACCACAGCACTGGAGGTGACTTTGATGGACCGCACCGATCCGACCAAAATGCCGCGGTACGTCACTGGTGAACGCTCGGCCAGTCCTGACGCATCATTGAACTCCGCCGTAAATCCCCACTCGCTAGATCCCAATCGAACGCCACGCATCCACATCCCTGTGGCAACGAAACCGACTAATCCACCAAGAACAGTGAATCCGACGATGGCATCACGAACACTGCGACGCATGCTGATCAGTGCTCCGCAGGCTGCATGGGTCCGCGCAGGCTACCCGTCCTGAACTGTTCCACATAGGGATTCGTGGACCTGCGGAATTCATCCACAGATCCCTGCCACTGAAAATGGCCTTCGTAGAGCATCAGCACCCGCTCCGCCGAGCGTTCAATCGTGCTGCGGACATGACTCACGACAACGGAACAACCACGAGCCACCGTTGTGGTTTTCACAATCAAATCTTCAATGCGTGTACACGCCACAGGATCAAGTCCCGCCGTGGGCTCGTCATACAGGAGCAGGGGCATCGACTGATCTCCCCGCTGGGGGTCATCAATCAAAGCGCGAGCAAAACTCACCCGTTTTTGCATCCCACCGCTCAATTCCCCGGGGTAAAGATGCCCCACCTCGTACAGGCCCACAGCTTCTAGGCACGTTTCAACTCGCTCACGGATCTCTCCATTAGACAGGGTTCCTTTTTCTCGAAGCAAGAAACCAACGTTTTCCTCGACGGTTAGGGACGCCAACAGAGCCGGATTCTGAAAAACCAACCGAACATCAGGGGGGTTGGTTTGATCAAGCCGGAGATAGTCCTGGTTTGCGCCAAATAAGCGCAATTGTCCGCTCGTCGGCAGCTGCAAACCCGCCAACAGTCGCAACACCGTTGATTTTCCTGCCCCCGATGGCCCCACCACGGCAAGCCGCTCACCCGGCTGCATCGTCAGGCTCACCCTGTCCAGGACAGGCCTTGATCCCCACTGCATGGTGAGGTCTTCCATCTCCACCACGGACTGGAGCTGAGGCACGTCAGAGGCCGAAACATCTCACCATCCTGCCGCGCTTGAGAAGGCTCCGTACAGTTCATGAAATGCCTGAATGAGTCGCCCCTTGGCGCGCAAACCCCCTCAAAGCAGACGCCAACAGGCGAGAGTGAACCGGGGGCGCCGGCGGCAAGAGCTGATGACACGCTCCCAGCGCGCGGTGCGCTGGTTGCAACCAGGCCTGGTGGTGAAACGCTGGGTTCTCACCTCTGGCCTGGGTTTACTAATGGCCTTGGTCGGTGGGGCTGTTTGGGCCGACCTCAAACCGATTTATTGGATTCTTGAAACCCTGAGCTGGGTGCTTGGAACACTCACCACCGTTCTGCCAAGAGAGTTCACTGGCCCGATCCTGCTGCTTTTGGGCGTTGCCCTCGTCTTATGGGGACAAAGCCGAAGCTTTGGGTCCATCCAACAGGCCTTAGCGCCTGATAAAGACACGGTGCTCATTGATGCACTGCAAGCCCAAAGCCGCTTGAACCGTGGCCCCAACATCGTTGCCATCGGAGGAGGCACTGGATTGTCCACCTTGCTGAGCGGCCTGAAGCGCTATAGCAGCCACATCACAGCCGTCGTCACGGTGGCTGATGACGGGGGCAGCAGCGGTGTTTTGAGACGTGAGCTCGGCGTCTTGCCCCCCGGAGACATCCGCAACTGCCTCGCAGCTCTTTCTACCGAAGAACCACTGCTAACACGACTGTTTCAGTACCGATTTTCCGCTGGAGGTGGACTTGAGGGGCACAGCTTCGGAAACCTGTTCCTGTCGGCGCTGACGGCCATCACCGGCAACCTCGAAACAGCGATTACCGCGTCCAGTCGTGTCTTAGCCGTACAAGGGCAGGTGGTACCGGCCACAAACGTCGATGTGCGTCTATGGGCAGAACTCGAAAACGGCCAACGCATCGAAGGCGAAAGCAATATCGGCCATGCCCCCAGTCCAATCGTGAGGCTGGGTTGTGTCCCATCGCGTCCCCCTGCCCTACCGCGAGCCCTGGAAGCCATCGCCAATGCGGACTTAATTGTGCTGGGTCCAGGCAGCCTCTACACCTCGCTGCTTCCAAATTTGCTAGTGCCAGAGCTGGTTTCAGCGATTCAACGCAGTCGCGCACCTCGGCTCTACATCTGCAACTTGATGACCCAACCCGGAGAAACGGATGGCCTCGATGTACGTGGACATCTCCGAGCGATCGAAGCGCAACTCGCCAGCCTCGGGCTAAGCCAACGGCTGTTTTCTGCCGTTCTTGCCCAAGATAATATTGCCAATTCTGCACTGATCAAGTTTTACCAAGCCCGTGGAGCCGAACCGGTACTCTGCGATGCCAAAGGCCTGAGAAAGGATGGCTACGACGTCACCCAAGCACCCCTTCAAGGAGCACGTCCTACATCAACCTTGAGACACGATTCTCGAAGCCTAGCCTTAGCCGTGATGCGTTTTTACCGAAAACACAAACGGGAGTCTTCGCAGTAAAAAGATCATGTTCAAGGAATCAAAACTTGAACAAGTCCAGAGTTGTCGTAGGCCCTAGAAGGCATCCTGCATTTCATAAAAGTCGGGCTGCACATAATCTTTCCGCAGTGGCCAACCTTTCCAATCTTCAGGCATTAACAGACGCTTGGGATGGGGATGGCCTTCGAACTCAATGCCATACATGTCGAACGTTTCGCGTTCCTGCCAATCAGCACCACGAAATAATCCATAAATCGATGGCAATGACGGTGTCCCCTTTCGGTTAAGAAACACCTTTAAGCGCACTTCGCGCAGCTCATGGGGCCGACCTTCGGTCATTGCTTCCACTTGCTCGGCCATGGCGATGAAGTGATAGAAGCAAACAAGCCTCTCGCCAGGCCCTTCGTCGTAACCGCCTTGGCACTGCAAATAGTCAAAACCATGGCTTTTGATGGCGGCAGTAATGATCGGCAAAACGGCCGACTCAACACCAATCTGTTCGACGCCAACGTGGTCGGGATCCAGAACGTCGTGATCAAACCCCTGAGTGTTCAACCATTGGCTGACCGGGCCAGGTTCAATTGTCGCTACAGCAGACGTTGACTCATCTGGAATTGGCTTGGTTGGTGCTGAATCACTCATGACTGAACCATTTCAGGAGCGGGATTCAAAACGGCTGCGTCCGTCGCCAATGCTTGCCCAGCCGGCGCAGCCGCCAAGGCTGCTTTCTGAGTTTCAGCCCGCAAATATGCACCGGTAATTTCAGGTTCCACCGCTTTCATCTGGTGGGTCATCGTGAAGTAACGATGGGTCTGCTGATGCTTTCTACGCTCAGCCAAAGACTCATCGCCCACCTTTTTACGCAACTTGATCACCGCATCAAAAATAGCTTCTGGGCGGGGAGGACATCCGGGGAGGTACAGGTCAACAGGGATCAACTTGTCAACGCCGCGGACCGCGGTTGTGGAATCAGCGCTAAACATTCCACCGGTAATGGTGCAGGCACCCATGGCGATGACGTACTTGGGTTCGGGCATCTGCTCATAGAGACGCACCAAGGCAGGAGCCATCTTCATCGTGACCGTTCCAGCCACAATCAATAAGTCCGCCTGACGGGGCGAACTGCGCGGCACCAAACCGAAGCGATCGAAGTCGAAACGCGAACCAAGCAAGGCAGCAAATTCGATGAAGCAACAAGCTGTGCCGTACAGCAAGGGCCACAGGCTGCTGAGCCGGGCCCAATTGTGCAGATCATCAAGGCTGGTGAGAATGATGTTTTCACTCAGCTCGTTGGTCACCGCTGGGGTGCCAATAGGGCCGCAAGTGGCTTCCCGCAGATCGCGAACGGCCGAAATAGATGGTGTTTCAGGCATAACTCAGCTCCACTCAAGTGCGCCTTTGCGCCAGGCGTAGGCAAGGGCTACCAACAGGATGGCAATAAAGATGAGCGCTTCGATGAAAGCCAACACACCAAGCCGGTTAAAAGCAACCGCCCATGGGTACAAGAACACTGTTTCGACATCGAAAATGACGAATACCAGCGCGAACATGTAATAGCGGATGTTGAATTGAATCCACGCACCACCAATCGGCTCCATGCCTGATTCGTAGGTGAGCTGACGCTCACCAGCGCGACTTTTGGGTGCCAACAACTTGTTGGTGACCAGCGCCAGAACAGGAACAGCAGCTGCGATCAGCAAGAACCCCAGAAAGGCGTCGTAGCCGGGCAGGGCGAACATGGACGTCCCTATACATAAAAACAGTCTGGCATTCGCCGTGAGGAGTTGTCGCAGATAGAGTCGTGCAGCCCAGCAGTAGAGCGGTGAGCGACGAACTTGAGTCCGTCGAACAGAGCAAACCTGTCGCTGAGGCGGCCGAAGCGCCTGTTGAAGCAACGGCTGAAACCGATCCAACGACCCACCGATTTGAATGCCGCAGTTGCGGCTACATCTATGACCCTGAAGATGGTGTCAAAAAAGTTGGGATTGATGCCGACACAGCGTTTAGCGATCTTGACCCTCTCAGTTTTCGTTGTCCCGTTTGCCGCAGCAAAGTAGCCGCATTTCGGGATATCGGTCCCCGTAGTAAAGCAAGCGGTTTTGAAGAAAACCTCAATTACGGTCTTGGCGTCAATCGCATGACCCCCGGTCAGAAAAACGTTTTGATCTTCGGGAGCCTTGCTTTGGGCTTTGCCTTCTTCCTTTCTCTTTATTCCCTGCGCTGAGCCAATTCGTCATGAATCGACTGCTGTCATCCGCCGTCAATCTTGTCCTCGCACTCGTGCTCGGCGTCGGCCTTACTGGCTGTGTTTCCACTCGTGTTCCGATCGCAAGCACCAGCCCTTGGCAAGCGATCGATCTGGAAACCCAGTCGAATCCGTTGGATGTGTCGTTCACCGATCCCAGCCATGGCTTTCTGGTGGGCAGCAACCGAATGATTCGGGAAACCGACGATGGTGGAGCCCATTGGAACGACCGCAGCCTCGACCTACCTGACGAAGAAAACTTCAGGTTGATCAGTATCGATTTCGAAGGCCAGGAAGGCTGGATCGCTGGACAACCTGGCCTGCTCATGCACAGCACCGACGGGGGCCAGAACTGGACCCGTCTGTTCCTTGACACCAAGCTTCCTGGAGAGCCTTATCTGATCACAGCCCAGGGGAAAGACACCGCCGAACTCGCCACAAATGTGGGAGCTGTTTACAAAACCAAGGATGGCGGGGAGAGCTGGGAAGCCAGCGTGACCGATGCAGCCGGTGCGGTGCGTGATCTTCGCCGCAGTAGTAAAGGCAGCTATGTGAGTGTGAGTGGTCTTGGCAATTTCTACGCCACCTGGGAACCAGGACAAACGGTGTGGAACGTCCATCAACGGGTTAGCAGCCAACGCCTGCAGAGCATCGGCTATCAACCTGACGGAAATTTATGGATGGTGGCCCGCGGAGCTCAGATTCGTCTCAACGACGGCGACGGCAACGTTGAGGACTGGAGCAAAGCAATTATCCCGATCACCAACGGCTATGGCTACATGGATATGGCGTGGGATGACGACGGTGGTATCTGGGCCGGCGGTGGAAACGGAACTCTCCTGGTGAGCCATGACGGTGGCGACAGCTGGGAAACCGATCCAGTTGGAGACAAGCAACCCAGCAACTTCACCCGCTTCGTCTTTGACGACGACCATGCCTTCGTTTTGGGAGAGCGGGGCAATCTGCTGCGCTGGGTCGGCAACGCTGTGTAACTGAGATGAAACGACAGGCTCAGCAACCCGTCCTCACCTCTTAAGATCACTTATCTGAAACGCCGAAGCCATGGCCGCAGGCTCTACCGGGGAACGTCCGTTCTTCGAAATCATCACCAGCATCCGTTACTGGGTGATTCACGCAGTGACGCTGCCGTCGATCTTCCTTGCGGGTTTCCTCTTCGTGAACACAGGTTTGGCCTACGACGCTTTTGGGACCCCTCGTCCTGATGCTTACTTCCAAGCCACAGACACCAAAGCTCCCGTCGTCAGCCAGCGCTACGAAGGCAAAGCCCAACTGGACGTTCGCCTGAAATAACCCATGTCACAAGCTCCAATGGCTACAACGCCGCGCAATTACCCGATCTTCACGGTGCGTTGGCTTGCTCTACACACACTTGGCGTTCCCACTGTGTTTTTCCTCGGCGCTCTTGCCGCGATGCAATTCATCCGCCGCTGATCCCAAATCATGGAACGCAACCCCAATCCGAACAATCTTCCGGTCGAACTCAACCGCACCAGCTTGTACCTGGGATTGCTGTTTGTTTTCGTCACCGGAGTGCTGATGTCCAGCTACTTCTTCAACTAAGACTCTGAATCATGAGCAGCAAAAAATCTCTCTATCCCGACGGTCGTATTCCAGATCGTCTTCCCGACGGACGCCCAGCAGTGGCTTGGCGTTCCCGCTGGACTGAAGGCGTTTTGCCGCTCTGGCTCGTTGCAACGGCTGGAGGCATGGCTGTGTTTTTCGTCGTCGGCTTGTTCTTTTTCGGGGCGTATACCGGAGTCGGTTCCGCCTGAATTTGTCTGCAGCAATGCATAAAAAATGCTGGCCTTAGGGCCAGCTTTTTTATGCATACAAAGAACATTTAGACATTGTAGAACGATCGATACCACTGAGCAAACCGTTCCACGCCAAGTTCAATCGGCGTCGAAGGACGAAATCCGACCCATTCTTCAAGGGCAGTGGTATTGGCTGCCGTGGCCACCACATCCCCAGGCTGCATCGGCTGCAAATCTTTGATGGCTTCACGTCCAAGTGCTTGCTCCATCAACTCAATGAAGCGCATTAACTCCGTGGGTTGGCTGTTACCAATGTTGAACACACGATGCGGAGCGGCTGCCGTTGCAGGATCAGGTTGGAGGGGATCGAAATTTGAATTGGTCGTCGCAGGCTTATCGCAGCAACGCAGCACCCCTTCCACAATGTCGTCGATATAGGTGAAATCGCGCTGCATTTTGCCGTGGTTGAACACCTTGATCGGTTCACCCGCCAAAATCGCCCGCGCAAACAGCATCGGTGCCATATCCGGGCGTCCCCAAGGTCCATACACCGTGAAAAAGCGCAAGCCCGTTGCAGGGAGTCCATAGAGATGGCTGTAGGTGTGCGCCATCAACTCGTTGGCCTTCTTACTGGCGGCGTAAAGGCTCACCGGATGATTAACCGGTTGACGTTCATCAAAGGGCAGATTGCGGTTGCCGCCATACACCGAGCTGCTGGAGGCATACACCAAATTGCCAACACCATGATGTCGACAGCCCTCAAGGATGTGACCAAAGCCAACGAGATTGCTCTGGATATAGGCAGAAGGATTCTCAATCGAATAACGCACACCAGCTTGGGCTGCCAAATTCACCACCATCTGAGGCTGTTCAGCTGAGAACAGCTCCATCAGAGCCTCGCCATCCTCAAGAGCGACTGGCTCAAACCGCCAGTTGCCCTCTGGTGCGACCGCCTCGATCTGGCACAGACGCGCCTGCTTCAAAGCTGGGTCGTAATAAGTATTGAGATTGTCGACGCCTACCACGCGATCGCCCTGTTGAAGGAGGCGCTGGGACAAAGCGGCACCAATAAAACCTGCTGCACCGGTGACCAGAACAGTGCGTGTCATCAACCCTCGCCGTCACCAATACGCCACAACCTCAATCCAGCGGCTTTCACGGCTACGGGATCGACCACGGCACGGGCATCAAACACCCAAGCCGGTCGGCGCATCAAAGCTGCAAGATCAGACCAATTCAGTTCGCGATAGTTCTGCCATTCCGTGAGGATCAAAACAGCATCGGCACCCTGGACCGCCGCTTCAATCGAGGTGGCCTGAGCCCAACTGCCTGTTCCGCTTAAGCCATCTGCTGTAGAAGCTGATTCCAGTTGCAAATCACGGCTGATCTGTGCTTCCGCCACCTTTGGATCATGGATTGAGAGCTGAGCCCCCTCTTCCAGAAGATCACGGGCGATGCGGATCGCAGGCGCTTCGCGCGTGTCATTGGTGTTGGCCTTAAATGCAAACCCCAAAATCGCCAAACGTTTGCCCGTAACAGTTCCAAACAACTGTTCCACCACAAGGCGAGCAATGCGGTGTTGCTGCCACGTGTTCAGCTTCACCACACTTTCCCAATAATCAGCGACTTCTGGGAGACCGAAATGTCGACAGAGATAAACCAGGTTGAGGATGTCTTTTTGAAAGCAACTTCCACCAAAACCTGGGCCTGCATTCAAAAACTTTGAACCAATCCGGCTATCAGTCCCGATCGCCTTAGCCACCTCACGCACATCAGCACCACTGGCCTCGCAAAACGCTGCAATCGAATTGATCGAGCTGATGCGCTGAGCCAAAAAAGCATTAGCCGTGAGCTTGGAGAGTTCACTACTCCAGAGGTTTGTTCGCAGGATTTTTTCCGAGGCAACCCAATGGCCATAAATCTCCGCCAACGCATCAATCGACACCGGGTCGTCTCCACCAATCAACACACGATCCGGGGACTCCAAATCACCGATAGCAGTGCCTTCTGCCAAAAACTCAGGGTTCGACAGCACAGAAAAGCTATGCAACGAGCCCTCCTCCTGGGCTGCCTCCAAGATCGTTTTGATCGCAGCGGCCGTGCGCACCGGCAGGGTGCTTTTTTCGACAACAATCGTGTGGCCTGTCGCCGCCGTTGCCACCTGACGGGCACAGGCTTCCACCCAGCGCAAGTCGCTGGCCTGGCCAGCACCAAGCCCCTTCGTCTTTGTTGGGGTATTCACAGAAATGAACACCATGTCGGCGGTGGCAATTGACGCCTCAACAGATGTAGAAAAGGTCAGGTTTCGACCCCGTGCCCGCGCCACCACGGCATCGAGCCCAGGTTCATACACGGGAAGCTTGGTGAGATCGGAATCATTCCAAGCATTAATACGAGCCTGGTTGAGATCAACCACTGTCACTTGAATCGCAGGGCAGCGGTCAGCGATCACCGCCATGGTGGGCCCGCCGACATAGCCCGCACCAATACAGCAGATGCGTTGAACCTTCACGCTGCTGCGTCCCCTTGAAGTGCAAGGAGATTACGGAAGGAGTCGATGGTGGGGGCCAAGCCTTGCTCCAGTGACACAGTGGGCTCCCAGCCCAAGGCACTCTTGGCAAGACCAATATCGGGCTGGCGTTGACGGGGATCGTCTGAGGGCAAGGGCTTTT
>QCVM01000006.1:0-54797 GCA_003210375.1 Synechococcus sp. AG-686-B21
AGATACAATGAAGTCCTTGTAACTTTTAATCATTTTATTAGGACTAAGGCTTTAAGACAGTTCCCCTTTGCAATCTCTAATATTATTGGGGATTGTGCGTCTAATACTAGGGATATTTCTGCTGCCTACGAATGTTTTGAGTTTCTTCATAAGCATTGTCCTAATCATACTGAACTGGCATGTAAATTTTCATCTATATTAATTAATTCTGGGCAATTAGTGAGAGCAAAATTAATTCTCGAACAATCATGCCTATTGAATGCTAATGATCCAAGCCTCCTTACGCAGTTAGCAATTACCGAAAGCGAGCTTGGCAACTATCAAAGAGCAGAAGTTATTCATAAGAACCTTATTAAAACTCATGGCCACCATTTCTTAAGTAATTATAATTATGCGTTGTTCTTGTCTATGTTAGGTAGAGACGAGGAGTCTCTTCAGCTGTTGAATAAATGCCTTAATATCGTACCTAATGCGCCAGAGGCTGTTTCAGAAATTCAAAGAATTAATCAAAAAAGTAGTTCAATCCTATCCAATTTGTATCATAATGTGGAATCTTGCAGTTGGCTAAATGTCACAAAATTACTTTTCGAATATAAACATATAATCGAGCCCATTTATTATTGGTCGGTTATTTCTGACCTTCCATTTGATATAGCATCTTCTATTGAGGATATTAATAGTGTCATGCCACTGCCATATTTTGAAAGATGTGATCTGTACGCTTCTGTTGCCGAGCGGAATAAGTATCTTCCTGAAATTGAACGGTATATTAAAAATCAAGAAAGTTTAATTTGTGATCGAGCTGGTAAGCCAACAAGATTTGGCATGCAGTCACATGAACTTCTTCTTGGTACGAATGATGAAAATATGATCAACTTAACTAACAGACTGAGTCCTCTTATTTCCAAATTTGTTGAATCCAGACCTCTATTGGTCGAAATGTGCAATACTAAGAATTTTAAAAATAAGCTTAGTGGTTGGGGTGTGCTTTTAAACAAAGGTGGTTACCAGAAAAGACATATTCATCCTGAAGCAATTGTAAGTGGAGTTATTTACATTAAACTCTCCGACGAATGTCTAAATGAGAAACTTAATGGAGGCAACTTACTTCTACACTCATTTCATAATGATGTGATGATTACACCAGAAGAAGGGCTTGTAGTTTTATTTCCTAGTCATCTTGGTCATGAAACTATTCCATTAACAACAAGTTCTAATAGAATATGTATAGCCTTTAATTACTCATAAAAACAAGGCCCCCTATAAGGGGACCTTCTGCTTCTGCTTATTTACTACTTAGATTCAAGTACTGATCAACTTGAGCAAGTCATCAGACGCAAAAACATCGCGAGTGAATGTTAGTTGTTCGCTCTTGTAGTAACAACCGCCACGATGTCCTCGTCTCACCCAGCAGACACTACCTTTTGCCAGTTGCTCATGAGTATTGTCGTCAAGGCAAATCCACTCGAAGTGGGTGAATTCTCCCCAGATTTGGACGATTGGCCAAACCATGGTTACACCTGGTTGGGCGATGATTGCCCACCAATGCTTTTCACGCTTCTGTTGTTCTGTTATGCCGTGATAGGGACCATCCTGACAGTGGTAAACCAGATCAGGACGATACTCTTTGGTTAGAAGGTCACCACGGCCTTGACGTAGGGCTTCGCAGTGAGTTGGCCAAAACTCACGATTCTCTTTCTCAATCTGCTCTAGCGTGTAATCCGGACCAATTGCAGGCAACGCAGCTTCCTGAAGGTTTCCAATTTCATCAGAGCGCTTGATTAAGCTTGCTTTTAATTCATCGCTGACGAGGCCAGGACGAGAATAATCAGCTGATAAGCTTTCGTAGTAATTTCGACGTGCCATTTGACGTTAATGTGAAGTTGGATTGGAACGGTCAACAGCCTGAGTTCAAGTCATGCCATTGACGCAGTGAGCTATTAAGCAAATTAATGACATTGCCTTGCCAATCTCTGATCCGTTCTTTAATTCCGAGGTGTGGGTCACGAATACTTCCTGGGTAATCTTGTAGCTTCAATATAAGCATTACTCTACTTGAAAGTTTTAAGATGGTATAAATATTCGGTTCCTCTGACCTTAGTTCTTGATTCGCTACACTGAACCTGTGCAAAAGCTTAAGACCCTTGGGCACAAGGCATACTTGGCATTTTGTTTTAACACTATTTGTGATTTTTTAACTTATAATTTGAGTGAGGATTCTTTATTAATCCTTAAACAGAATCTACCCTCTTTTAGGTATTTTTCATGCTTCTTAATGCACACGGCAGTACTAAAGGAAAAATAGGAGTCTTCATTGAAGAACATTTTGACATGACGGAATATCGCTTATTTAATAAACGACTACCTGCTGAAGGTTTTGACCTTCAATATATCTCCAATTTGTGGGGAAACTCGACCTTGCAATTTGGCTCGAACCCTGACAATGGATGGGTTGAAGAGCATCTTATAGTTGCTAAGGATGTTAAGGATGTTGTACCTTCAGAATACAGTGGCTTTTTAATTATCGGTGCCTATGCGACCGACAGGCTTCGGTATACTGTAAAACCTGAGAAGGGGAAAGCAAATGATGCGCCCGCTGTGGAACTTCTACGGAAGATCATGGCAACACCTGGTGTAAAAGTAGGAACAATTTGTCATTCTCTTTGGTTGCTATGTGCCGATAGATCACTCTTGGAAGGTAAAAAAGTGACTTGTGCACACAATATTATCTGTGATGTCGAGAATGCTGGTGGCGACGTTCAATATGGCGATGATGGTACCGTTGGTAGTGTTGTTGATGGTGACCTTATTACTGCTAAGCATCCAGCATTCACGGACGAATTGTTAGATCTTTTCCTAAAGGAGATTGAGGCTCAATAAGTGATTCTATGAATCAGGGGATATTCAATAATCCCCTGTTTCATTTTATTTAATCAGGCAGCGGACATACCAATGATTTTTCTTTTTCAGATTTTTAATTTTTTCATTTTTTTATTTTAAATTTGTTTTTACTTCTTTTAAATATTTCATTTCATTAATTTTTTTTTATTTTACTCCAAGATCAATGTTCGATCTCATTTTTTATGTTTTTAACAATATTTTTTTGTAATAAGTCCTTTTATATCGTCAAATTAAACATTTGGAGCTCCACAAGGATTGTCTAGTTATCTTTGTTAATGTATGAATTCAATATATTCTTAAATAACTATTTAATTTTCAATTAAATTGGCTTTGTATGTATTGATTTCTGAGGCTTCACTATTTTTTCTGTCTGAACATATGGTACATATTGCCATGGATAATACTGCTGTAGTTGCCGCTCTTGGTAGTGTGAGTATTGGGTCTACTGCTAGCAGTAGGACAAGTACGGGGGGTATGGGTAAGGCTAAAGCGGTTAAAGCTAAACCTATGGTTGGAACGACCGACACACCAGTTAAACCTGCCGCAGAAATACCAGTCACTATACCTAAAATAAGAGTTTCAAGAAGTATTGATGGAGTTAATTTCACCTCGAATAGATTAAGTGCGAACATAATTGCAACTATATTATATATTATATTTCCCATATTAGTAACCAACAAACTTAATGAGGCAGCTACTTCTGATTGATCGGTGTCTCTACCCATTCCTTCCATCGATTTTATGATGGCTGGGTAGCAGGCTAAGCTACTCCCTGTTGAGAGTCCTAAAAGATAAACAGAATCTGCAGGATTGCCAGGCAGCTTTTGTCTTTCAGCCGAGCTTGTGAATCTTTTATATATTAGTCTACTAACTCCTAAGGATGCTATTGAAACAAGTAACATACATATCGTTAAATTTAGTAATGCAACAATCATCTCTGAGCTTATCGTAGCAAACGATCCTGCGATTAGACAAATTATAACTAGTGGAGCTATAAGAAGTAGTTCATCCAATACCTTCAATGAGACTTCATATACGCTTCTTATAAATGAAAGTAGTGGCTCAGCTTTTTCTATTGTTAATAATGAAAGTCCCCATCCCATTAGGCACGACCCTGTAATGACTTTCAACGTTTCATTGCTCGAAGCATCATTAATTATATTTATGGGTAATATATCCTTGAACCATTTAAAGTTATCAGTTAATCCACCATCTATTGTTGCTAAGGATATGTTTATGTCTGCGATATCCAACATATAGCGTCCAATAGATAATTTGCCTTCTGGTGATAGCACTCCTGGTTTTTGATATAATGCCAATAGCAGGGCAAAAAGGGATACAAATATAACTAGGATTGATAATGTTATGAATAATCGGCTTGTAAAATTGAAAGTTTGATTTTTGGATTTGGAAATAGTAAGGATAGAATGTGTTGATAGGACTACTGCTGCAAGCACCAACGGTATGGCTGGGAACGATATAAGTTGTATAAGAGATAACCCTAATGAATTAAGACTTCCCGATGCTTGTGGAAAGACTAATCCGAGTACTAGTGAGATAGGTAGGATATAGAAGACAAATGCCTTCAATGATCTTAGCTTTTTGAGCGCTCCTCTTATTACTGAATATTTAAAAGTAAAATTATTTTTCATTAACATGAGATTTTGGAGCGAAATTTTGGTGGGCATTTTACTGTACTAGTTGGATTTGTTTGATGGTTTGAAAAATTCGCTGTACTCATCGATAATCTGGCTGTCTGACTTAATTCCCAAATCTTGCGATATGTAAAAATCTAGCATTGGTGAAATATCTGGATTTATTTTAGATGAAACATACATCGAAATATGATCAATTTTATCATCAAAAAGAATTGGTACATAGTCTAGGGATAGATTTGGCTCCTCATAAACAATCTTTTTTACCTCTGTTGCATCACGATAAATAGCATCGACCTTTTTCTCAAGTAGCGCTGTTTTGCAACTTTCCCAATCCTCAAAGGTTAATGTTGTAGCACTCGGAAATAGGTCAGATGCAAACTGAACATATGATGAGTCATAAATCACACCAATTTTTATTCCAGACGAAAGCAAAATAGGGGCTAATTTACTGTCCGGAACTTGTCCTTGTAGTCTTGAGATTATTTTTCTATTTGCAAGTAAAGCATGTCTAAATTGCATATATTCATGAGGATGAGCATCTTGCATCCGTTTATAAAATGTACTTAACTTACCAATTGTTAAATCAAACTCATTATTTCCAGTTCTTTTTAGGAGCCCATTATATGACTTTGAGTTTCGATCAAATACTGCTCTTACTCCAATATTCTTTGCCAAATTTCTCACGATATCAATATCGCTTCCTTCCATTTGATCGGTCTTTTGATCGAAGTAGAAGAATGGTGGTGTGTCAATCGATGGTATACCAACCTTAAAATAACCTCTATCCAATATGTTTTGAAAATATGGGATTTCCACTGGTATTGTTTCTTCCGCGATAGCGGGCATTGATAGGCAACAAAATGAAAGACTGAATATTATTACATTAAAGAATATTTTTTTGATACTTCTGAATAACTGTTGTAGTAAAACCATAGTTCTTTATGATTAGCTTCTACTATAGGAGATCGACCTCGCCGTCCTCGCCATATGATGCTTTTCTACATTATCTGAAAAGTATACTAGTGATAGTTTTGATACCATGACAATTGAATTCTATGTTCAATCAGCTTAATTGAATGATATAGCCTTCTTGTTGAGCTTTACGCGTCTTACCTGGAGTAATTTATTGTACTTTTTTATTGTCTATACTCTTTTCATACTGATTGTTCATATCAATAATATTTGCAGTAAGGAAAGTTACGCAAATTATACCTAGTAGCGCGAATATGCTTGCTACTATCTTTCCTACGGTTGATGCCGGCGTAATATCGCCATAGCCTATAGTTGTTACACTAACAAAAGAGAACCAAAGAGCTCTAAATATCGAGCCGAAATGCTCAATATCATTGCCCTTTTCTATCAAATACATCAATGATGCCATTATATATGTAATAATTGATAGTAGAGTTATTGGAAAGAACGTCTTTGCGGGATCAGCTGTAAATATATATCTTACTCTAGTTATAATTTCTCGTTCAGAATTGTAGATCATAAGTAGTACTTTTGCTATGTACAAACCTACAACTGTCACTGAATCGTTTGAAAAATAACTTGAGACGAGAAAGAATAATGTTATGAAATCAAGAAATTGCCGACCTCCAATGATTGATAAAAATAGACCGATTACTTTGTAATTATAGTATGACCATGTATTAGAGATTTTGCCAACAAAATCCGATATAAAGTAAAGTTCAATCAGATTATATATATATGGTATATAAACAGAGTGATAAATGGGATCTAAGCTTTCTTCTGTTGAAAGAGCAACAGTTACTAAAAAAGTAAAAATCAGAAAATAAGAAAGTTCATTATATCTTGATCCAGAAAAGGAACCCTTATAGTCCCCAAAGTACCACTTGTCTATATGTTTATTATTTAGGTTCATACTTCAAATTATTCCTCTTTTGTTTATGAACAATCGAATTACTGACCAAGCTCCAATTGTCACTTTTAGTCCCGCTACAATATTTAGCATTGGAATATATACATTTTGTGGAATCCAAGATAGTGGTGATGTTGGATAGATAATAGATGCGAAACTCATCATAGCAAGAGATATAAAAACTATAACTGCTACCTTTTCTATTACTGCTGCATTTGATTTGCTATAAAAATCTTCTATTAAATTAATACGTCCGGTTATCATTAACAGTGTAATTGATGTTGCACCAGCTACACCCGCTGCAAACCCCCCACCAGGTGTTATGTGTCCTCTAACTGCAAGCTCTACTGCCAAAAATGCACTTAGCAGTGCTACAAAATCCATTAACGAAATAATTACAGGATCTTGTATTCCCAGCAATGATGTTTCTGATTCTTCATGCATTAATAAAATCTTTACCCCAAGACCAGCAACTGTGAAAACAATTACTTCTCCTATTGTGTCAAATAATCTACTTCCTAGAATAACTGCCGTGACAGAATTTGGTATATCTGCTTGAGTTGTTAAGTAATCTACAATCTGATTAGTATCCCTTGGTATAGATTCTGGTCGAAGTAAAACACCAACTAGCATCACTATCGAGATAGCAATCAAGTAAAGAGTTGATTTAACTGTTTGTGAGGATTTCCTTGAATTGGTCATTTTGTACCTGCGTTTGTGTTGATTAATTTAGCGTTACAAAAAAGATTTATTGATAGATTGTGGTTTTGATGATATTCTGTTTCCTGTAAATCATTTAACAGGATCGGCGATTCGATACATATTCCATGCTCGTCTAAAACAGCGTGTGGCGAACCCGCTAATGTCGTTTCTGATAATAAAGTCTCATAATCTGAGTCTTTATTGCCAAAGTCTTTTTCGAGATACTTTACCTGCAGATGTAGCTCGTTAAACATGTCACTGATCTGTACAAGTTTTTTTTCGCTTATATGAAAATCTTTTGGTTTTATAATTAAAACCGTGTAGCATGCTCTGATTGTAATTATATAAAGAATTGCTGACAAAAGTGTTCCTACAAGAACTTCTGTTAGAGCTACATCTGGTGCACCTACAGAAGCGTAAATTAGAGCGGCTATTGATCCAAGGAATGAACGGTATATAAGTCCTCTGATTGGAGATTCTGTTTTAATCAGAAGTACCCCAAGTACCGGTAGAATTAGCTCAATTGGCAATAGCAGTAGTTCACCTGTAACTTGAAAACCTGTAATTAATACTGTCATGTTAAATCATGTTTTGTTGGTTACTGTGGCTAATAAATAAGAGAAGAAAGTATTCCAAAGGATAAGTGAGATTGTTGCGATGCTTAAGATTGCCCAATTCTCGTAATTACGAATCAATAAACCAACTATTATTAATACTGAGCCAACCGTGTCAGCTACAGTAAGTGTATGCAACTTATAGTAGAGTGAATGTTTTTTATTAAGTATTGGAACTGTTCCCCAGAACCAAAGAATAACGCCAATAATGATTGTTATGTAGGAAACTATATTACTCATTTCTTTACTCCTTTAGTTCTGTAAGACTTAAGATCACCATTCCTGCATCACCACTTATTAAAATGATGGCTCCAATTGATCCAATCATCCAGTCGCCTCTGAAAACACCATATGCAATTATAAACATTGCAATTTTACTTCCAAAACTCGTCGCTACAGCAATGCGTTCTGGAATTGTCTTGCATCTACCTATACCAGCGACCGATACTAAACTTGCAACAATCATTGAAAGTAGAATTAGAAGGTCTGTCGTAGCCATTGGGACTGGTGTGATCATTGTTGTTCACCTCTCTCTCTCAAAGTGTGTGTTTTCCATGTTTGTTCATCCTTTATTCCTGTAACTAATGACATAGGTGTCGCTGTTATAACTAGCACATCAATAAATGTTGCTAACTTAGAACCTTTTCTAGCATTCTCATCTTTACCTTCAGTTGCATCAACATCTTCAGGGTCCCTAATTAATATTAACTCTATGGTTTCCTTTAACATTTGAATAGGAACTATAATTAATTTGATTATTGCGGGTAATATTGCTTTTAATTTTAGATTTCTATAATTTCCTACGGGGATTATTACTGATAAAACTAATCCACCTAGTAAATTATACTGATCAAAGTTTGCTGTAATCAACCCCCAAAGAAATGTCCTAAACATTAATAGGGTCAACAGTCGAATCAGAGTAATCATCATTTTAAATTTTAAAATAGAAGAGGTTGGCTAATAAGAGTGCAGCCACTACAAAAGGTGCACCAACTAAATCTAGTGTTCGCGTAACTGGTCTCACAAAAGTTTCCGTTTGAAGGCCACTTACAGAGGTATATAGGAATGAAGCCAGTACAATAGCTGTTAGAGAATTTTGTATATTCTCATAATAATAAGCTCCTGTATAGCTTAAGCCGAATATAACTACCAATAATCCACTTATTGATAGTATGACTGATTCTATTCCAAATGTTATTCCTTTCTTGTTTGCTTGGTCCTTGATGAATCTAGAGATATTCTTTTTGTATTTTGTAACTCTAGACCATATTAGTCTCGCATAAACAGTTGCAGTTAAAAGAGTTGATGTTGATGTTATTAATCTTGCTTCTAACGGTATATCCCCTTTTAGCCATGTTTTTGTAACGAAGCCTGCAGTCAATGGTAGTCCCATAATTGACAAACAACCAATCACAAATATAGTTACTAATAACCATTCTGGAACATTTGTTGGGGATGTTTGCTCTTTCCCGTTTGATGTATTATTTTCTCTCGGTGATGAGAGTGTCGTAAATAATAGTGTTTTGCATATGCCATGTTGCATTGCGTAGATACATGCGTAGGAAGGAGATAGTATTGCGAGGCCTAGTTGTGACACAGAACTCCATCCAAGTGCTCTGCCATCATCCCTCTCAAATACAGCGTACAAAGCAGCAATAATTGCGCTTAATACCCCAATTACTACCATTGAGTTTCCAATTGGTTCCATTCCCTCACTCAACCGAGCAATGGGTGCAACACCAGCACAAGTAACACATCCTGATAATATTGCCGCTGATTGACGATTTGCATGAGAATAGATATTCGGTACCCATAATCCACAAATAAATATACCTGCTTTTGTTAATAACCCGGCTACTATTAAGCATAGTGCGGTTGTTGTTGTTGTGGATAAATCTGATATCAGAAAACTCCCTGAGAATTGAAATGCTTGTACTACTCCAATTAGATATATCAACATCGCAAGACCTCCGCCTATTAGATATTGAAAGGAATGGAACAATGATTTATTGTCATTCCGATCAGCTATTAAGATGAATGCACAAAATCCAGTCAGTTCAAGTGATATGTATATACTAATTAAATCTTGAGCTGAAAATGAAACCGTTAAGGCTGTTAATAGGACAAGGCAAATCTGATAAAAATAATGTGACAATTGGTCTCTATATATACTTAAAACTATTAGTAACGATAAACTTGCTCCCAAAAGTAGAGGGAATGTGTATTGGTCAAAAGTAAACTCGATGCCGCCAACCCACATTAATTTATAACTGGTTTCAAATCCGCTAAGTATGGCTGATAACGAAAATCCAGCTATGCCTAAAATAGTTAGTATTGCTATTGGAAATACTATTTTAGGTTTTATGCAACCCATAAAACCTAATGTTGCTGGTAAATAAGTCATTCCAGCAAAGAAAATTGGTGAATCTATCATTTCTCTAAGTCCTCGTATCGTAATAGTGGTGTTGATCGACTAAGTCGTAAAGCAATAGTGCATAACAGCGCTTGAGTTGCAAATCCAATTACGATCGCCGTTAATATTATTGCTTGCGGATAGGGATCTGAATAATCTGCGTATCTTTGTGCAGAGGATAAGATCGGTGTTTGTGAACCTGATGTTGCTGCAATTAATACGAATATGCTAATTGTTGCAGTATCTATAACATCTAGTGAGAAAAGTGAATTAATCAATGATTTTGAATTTAATATTCCAAAACAACCAATAATTAATAATATGATTGCTGGTAGTAGTATTATAGTGTCCAATAGTTTTATTCATTTTTTTTACGCTAACCTTCTAAGACCATCTCTCGCCACATTGGTTAACCTTTTGTAATATATTCAGGTGATGTCTTTGACTTAACTTTAGTCTTAATTCTTGTTAATTATTGTTTATCTAATTTTTTTATAATTTACACATCATCAGTTGCCTTTCGCTTCGTCTTGTAATTAATGTTTTTTTCAGTTCCATGTATTTAGTTCTTCTGAACTTTATTTTTCTCTTCCATTTCCACTCCTCTTCTGCGTGGTCTAGCCGATTCTGTATGCTTTTCTCCCTGACTTAAGTGATCATTATATTCTCTTTTACTTAATGTCTCGTAGTTAAGACTTATCTTTTATTCTTTTATTTTGCTTGCCGATTCTATTGCAATACATGCTTTCATTGGCTGATGTCTTTTGTTTTAGACGCGCTTGCGTTTTTTCGAGCTCCAATCATTGTCCACGTGTTTTTTAACTTTGATTGCTCAATCCACTTTGATCTATGGACCGAGTAGTTGATCATCGCTGACTTAGTAGTGATCTTTGAATTTCTCTCTTTGATTATCAATTAATCTCTGTTCTCTATATCGTTGTCTTATTCTCTTTCCTGGCAATATACTATATATCTAATTGTTATTCAATGTTTCTTAACGGTTTATTCTCCCATTGAAATGGTACCTTTTTAGTCCTTAATAATTTCAAGATTACTATGTATACGTCTAATTTCTTCTACAGGAATTGAGGGAAAATCTGCAGCCTTCTTGGTTAAATCTTCTTTGTACTTCCATGATAAAAAAATATGATCTCATAAGCGTTGAGCTGCTTTTTTCGTGACGCTCATTGTCTCCACGATCTGTATGTCAACGGCGATGTTCCTCATAATATTCATATATCGCGTCGATATTAATTCAATCAGTGCCTTATATATAAAATCCGTTAATCTTCTCTTTCAGGGTTGAAATCCGACCAACGGGAACTAAGAAGGCTCGAACATATCTTTGTAGATATTGCATTGTAAACATTTATACGCTGCAATATCTTACTTTTTATGTATTTTAGGCTGCAGCTTGGAGCACTTTTCCTGCCTGTGCTTCCTGTGCAACTCGCCTTAAATCATCACAACCTTCTTTCAAGGTTGGGTATGCAAACATTCCACTACCAGCAATAAAACAATTTGCTCCAGCTGCACAACATTGTGAAATTGTCCAGTTGGCTTTAATTCCGCCATCTACTTCAATGTCGATATCAAGATTGCGGTCCACAATTGTTTGTCTTAACTCTCTTATTTTCTCAATCATCGTTGGTATATACGCTTGACCACCAAATCCGGGATTTACTGTCATTACCAAGACATGATCAACCATATCTAAAATGTTTTTGATCATCTCTATTGGTGTGTGTGGATTCATTGCAACCGAGGGGCTACCCCCCATTTCTCTGATCTGCCCAAGGACGCGATGTAAATGCGTATTGGCTTCGACATGGGCAATGACAACACCAGGTTCGCCGTTGGGTCCTTTCGTAGCTTCTACGTATTGCCCCAGCATCGTTTCGCAGTTGTACTGACTCACCATTAATTGAGTCTCGAAAGAAACATTGCAATATTTCCTACAAGCTTTTATGAGTTCTGGACCGAAGGTCAGATTTGGTACAAAGTTGCCATCCATTACATCGAACTGGATACGGTCAACCCCTGCATTTTCCAAATCTTTGACACATTGCCCCATAGCGGCCCAATCCGCTGGAAGAACAGACGGAATGATTTGAATGGGTCTGTGTGTCGTCGACATAGTCACTTTTCATAACTACCGAAATTTTATAGAAGCCTGGCCCTCCTGAGGAGAACTGCGTATCGCTGATACAGTGAGCCGCGCTTCTAAGCCGAGATCGATTGCGGCATGGGCAAATTGCTCTGTCTGCTCGTTTCGCTAGCCCATTCAACCCATTATCCGGAGTCCCGTGGATCAGTCGCTTATTCAGGAAATTCTCGAGATCGTCGAGCAGGCCGCCATCGCTTCCGCCACGCTCTCCGGCAAAGGCCTGAAGGACGAGGCTGATGCATTGGCTGTGGATGCCATGCGTAAGCGCATGAACAAAATCCAGATGCAAGGAAAAATCGTTATTGGTGAGGGCGAGCGAGACGAAGCGCCGATGCTTTACATCGGTGAGGAAGTTGGAACCGGTACTGGGCCTGGTGTCGATTTTGCTGTGGATCCCTGCGAAGGCACAAACCTTTGTGCTTACAGCCAACGTGGATCAATGGCTGTACTTGCTGCTTCCGACCGAGGTGGTTTGTTTAACGCTCCCGACTTTTATATGAAGAAGCTGGCAGCCCCTCCAGCGGCCAAAGGCAAGGTTGATATTCGCAAGTCGGCGACTGAAAACATCAAAATTCTCAGTGAGTGTTTAGGACTTGCTCCTGATGAACTCACCATCGTTGTGATGGATCGTGCTCGTCACAAGGATTTGATCACTGAAATTCGTGCAACCGGTGCTCGTATTCAACCGATATCCGATGGCGATGTTCAAGCCGCCATTGCCTGCGGTTTTGCTGGTACTGGTACTCATTGTTTGATGGGTATTGGCGCTGCCCCAGAGGGTGTGATCTCCGCCGCCGCAATGCGTGCTTTGGGTGGTCACTTCCAGGGACAGCTGGTCTATGACCCTGCCATTGCACAGACGTCTGAGTGGGCGGACATGACGAAGGAAGGCAACTTGCAGCGTCTTGCCGAGATGGGCATCACTGATCCGGATAAGGTGTATGAAGCCTCAGAACTCGCTTGCGGAGAACATGTTGTTTTTGCAGGAAGCGGCATTACTGATGGACTTTTGTTTAACGGTGTCAAGTTCGAAACTGATTGCACCCGCACCAGCAGCTTGATCATCAGCAACATGAACAACACCTGCAGTTTCACCACCACCATCCACATGAAGGATGGAGCTCAAAGCATTGCTTTGAACTAGTTGCCCTACACGGTTGAGAGGAACATTTCCATGCATATTGCCGTCGTCGGCCTCAGTCATCGCACGGCCCCGGTGGAAATTCGGGAAAGGCTCAGTATTCCTGAGCAGAGCATGGAAATGTCTCTTCAAACCCTTCGGGAAAATGATCAGGTGCTTGAGGCTTCAATACTCAGCACCTGCAATCGGCTTGAGATCTACACCTTGGTACGCCACCCCGAATTAGGTGTGGGTGCCGTCAATAAGTTTCTAAGCAATCACTCTGGTCTCGCATCAGGAGAATTATCTCCACATTTGTTCAATTTTCATCATCAGGATGCAGTTGATCATTTACTGCGTGTTGCTGCAGGTTTAGACAGCCTTGTACTGGGGGAAGGCCAGATCCTTTCCCAAGTCAAAAAAATGATGCGCCTTGGGCAGGAACACAAATCCCTAGGGCCGATCTTGAATCGCTTGCTCACACAAGCGGTGACCACGGGAAAAAAAGTTCGAAGTGAAACGAATTTAGGCACCGGTGCCGTATCTATCAGCTCTGCAGCCGTTGAACTTGCACAACTCAAGTTGGGTCAGGCTCGAGGTGTAGACGATCTAGTCACCCTTGAAAGTGAGCAAATTGCCGTTGTAGGCGCTGGGCGAATGAGTCGGCTCCTCCTGCAGCACTTGCAGTCCAAGGGTGCCTCAGGTGTGGTTCTTGTGAACAGAACCATTGAAACCGCTGATCGCCTGGCCAAAGATTTCCCAGATCTGTCAGTGCAATGCAGGCCACTGACTGATCTTGATGTGGCTCTCAGTACTTGTTCTGTTGTCTTTACGAGTACGGCCGCAGACGATCCGATCATTGATGCGTCGCGTTTAAAACCCCTCAATCGGCGTAGCCAACTTCGCTTAATCGATATCGGAGTGCCACGCAATGTTGCGGCCGACGCCGCCACCGTTAACGGTGTGGAGTCGCACGATGTTGATGATCTCGAAGAAGTTGTTGCGCGCAACCAGGAAGCACGCCAGGCCATTGCTCGCGAGGCTGAACATCTCCTTCAGGATGAAGCTCAGCAATTCTTGGATTGGTGGGACAGCCTTGAGGCGGTTCCCACAATCAATCGATTGCGAACGTCGATGGAATTGATTCGAACCGAGGAACTCCAAAAAGCTCTGAGTCGCATGGGGCCTGATTTCTCGGCTCGTGAACGCAAGGTGGTCGAGGCTTTAAGCAAGGGCATCATCAACAAAATCCTGCACACCCCTGTCACAAAACTAAGAGCCTCACAGGACCGTAGCCAGCGTCAACAGGCGCTTCGCACTGTTGAGAGCCTGTTTGATCTCGACCTTTCATGACGCTTCAGACGACCTGTCCAGGGATGATTCCCAGCAATCTCGTCCGATTCATGCCCAAGGGTGGTTTTCCGATCGAAATCTCCGGTAAGTTCATCTGGCAACGCCGATTTGGGTAGCGGCATGAAGAGAGTTCTGGCGATTATTCTTGGCGGCGGTGCTGGTACCCGTCTCTATCCCCTTACAAAGATGCGTGCGAAGCCTGCAGTGCCCTTGGCAGGCAAATATAGATTGATCGATATTCCTATTAGTAACTGCATAAACTCCGACATCCACAAGATGTATGTGATGACGCAGTTCAACAGCGCATCGCTGAATCGTCATTTAAGCCAAACATTTAATCTTTCCAATTCTTTTGGAGGTGGATTTGTTGAAGTCCTTGCAGCACAACAAACCCCTGATAGTCCTTCGTGGTTTGAGGGAACTGCTGATGCTGTACGGAAATATCAGTGGCTTTTTCAGGAATGGGATGTTGATGAATATCTGATTCTTTCTGGTGATCAGCTTTACCGGATGGATTACAGCTTGTTCCTTGAGCATCACAGACGTACTGGTGCCAACCTCACCGTTGCCGCTCTACCAGTTGATGCGAAGCAGGCTGAGTCATTTGGATTGATGCGAACCGATGGTGATGGAAATATTCAAGAGTTTCGTGAGAAGCCAAAAGGTGACTCCCTACGTGAAATGGCGGTAGATACATCGCGCTTTGGTTTAACGCCCCAATCTGCTCAGGAGCGACCTTATTTAGCTTCAATGGGGATTTATGTTTTCAGCCGCGACACGCTGTTTGATCTACTCGACAAGCATCCCAACCACAAAGATTTTGGAAAAGAAGTCATTCCTGAGGCGTTGAAGCGCGGGGACAAGCTTCAAAGTTATGTTTTTGATGATTATTGGGAGGATATCGGAACCATTGGAGCTTTCTATGAAGCCAACCTTGCTTTAACCCAACAACCCACGCCTCCATTCAGCTTCTATGACGAGAAGTTCCCGATTTACACACGTCCCCGTTATTTGCCCCCCAGCAAATTAGTGGATGCGCAAATCATAAATTCAATTATTGGTGAGGGTTCGATTCTCAAATCTTGCAGCATCCACCATTGCGTTCTAGGCGTCAGGAGCCGTATTGAAACAGATGTGGTGTTGCAAGACACTCTTGTTATGGGTGCTGATTTCTTCGAATCTAATGAAGAGCGTGATTCCATCCGTCAGCAAGGGGGTATTCCTGTTGGTGTTGGCCCAGGAACCACTGTAAAGCGGGCCATCCTCGATAAAAACACCCGTATTGGTTCGAACGTTTCCATCATCAACAAAGATCATGTTGAGGAGGCTGATCGTGCAGACCTCGGTTTCTACATCCGCAATGGAATTGTCGTTGTTCAGAAGAACGCCACCATCCAGGATGGAACGGTGATTTGATCATCTGGATGTGATCAGAGTCCGTTGGACAACCATCCTCCATCCCTGACACAACCCCCTGGATATGCAGCGGATAGCCACCTAGATGCTCACACTGGCATCAGTCGTTGGTGGCCCTCAGAGCATGACCAAATCTCACTTCGGTTTAATTGGTCTCGGCGTCATGGGCGAAAATCTCGTCCTCAATGCTGAGCGGAATGGTTTTTCAAGCGTTGTATACAACCGTACGTACTCCAAAACAGAGGATTTTTTAAAAGGCCAAGGAGCTGGTAAAAACATTCAAGGAGCTACTGATCTTCAAGATTTCGTAGAAAAGCTCGAACGTCCACGTCGGATTTTGATGATGGTCAAAGCGGGTCCCGCTGTGGATGCCGTTGTTGAACAGCTGTCCCCTTTCCTAGAGGAGGGTGATCTTTTAATTGATGGAGGCAACTCCGATTATCAAGACACTGAGCGACGTGTAAAGCAGCTGGAAAGAAAGAGCTTTGGCTTCATCGGGATGGGCGTTTCCGGTGGCGCCAAAGGGGCTCTGGAAGGTCCAAGCATGATGCCTGGCGGTACCAAAGCGTCCTACGACGCCATTGAAAGTCTTGTCACCAAAATGGCCGCTCAGGTGGAAGATGGCCCTTGCGTCACCTACATCGGTCCCGGAGGTTCCGGTCATCTGGTGAAGACCGTTCACAACGGGATTGAGTATGGGATCGAGCAGATTTTGGCTGAGGCTTACGACCTGATGAAGCGGGTCAAAGGGATGAATGGCGACCAAATGGCCGATGTTCTGGGTCAGTGGAATTCCACAGAGGAATTGGCTTCGTATTTGGTGGAAATCACCGAGGTTTGTCTGCGTACCAAAGATCCCAAGGACGGCGCCGATCTGGTTGAAAAGATCATGGATCAGGCCGGACAAAAGGGCACAGGTCTTTGGACTGTTGTGACTGCTTTGCAGATGGGTGCTTCTGTTCCCACGATTTATGCCTCCCTAAATGGCAGGGTTATGAGTTCGATGAAACCCCAGCGGGTTAATGCTGAACAGGTTCTTAAGGGTCCGTTGATCAAAGATTTCGACCTTGGCAAACCTGAGGATGGAATGTCTCCGTTGATGGATGCCGTCGTTCTCAGTTGTGTGGCCAGTTATGCCCAGGGTATGGAGCTCCTTCGTATTGCCTCCAACGACCTTGATTACTCCTTGGATATGCCTTCCATCGCTCAGATTTGGAAAGGTGGCTGCATCATTCGCTCGCGACTGTTGAAGCGCATTCAAGACGCCTTTAGCGCCAAGCCTGAGCTTGAAAATTTGTTGGTCGATCCGTGGTTTGCTGAGCAGGTCAACCGTCGTTTGCCGGGCTTGGCGCAGGTGGTGGCCGGAGCTGCTGAAGCGGGTATTCCTGTGCCCTGTTTCAGCAGCACTCTTGACTACATCAACAGCTACCGCACAGGCCGTTTGCCCCAAAACCTTGTTCAAGCCATGCGCGACTGCTTTGGCTCCCATAGTTACAAGAGGTTGGATGAAGAGGGAAGCTTCCACACCGAGTGGCTGGATTGAACGGATCATCGATGACGAATTACCGCGTTATTCGAGCTAGTGATTCCCAGGATCTTGCTCGACAGGCTTGTCAGGCCATCGCTGCTCAGATTGCGCTGACTCTCGATCAACGCGATCGCTGTCAGATCGCTCTCTCTGGTGGATCAACTCCGAGCAAGGCGTATGCCCTGCTCGGGCAAGAACATCTGCCTTGGGGCAGGGTTGATGTAGTCCTTGGCGATGAACGTTGGGTTTCAGCCGATGATGACTCCAGCAATGCCCTCATGTTGCGGAGAACATTGCTGGCTGCAGGTCCTGCCTCTGGTGCGGCCTTTCATCCAGTCCCCACTGTGGAGCTGAAGAATGCTGAGGCCAGTGCCATGGCGATGGCTGATTTGGTGTCACGGCTTTGTCCATCCCGACCGCCCATTTTTGATGTGATGTTGTTGGGCCTTGGCGACGATGGCCACACGGCTTCTCTTTTCCCAGGCACGGAGGCCCCTGGGGTGATCGACCAGTGGGCAACCGTTGGCCGTGGCAAAGGCCTTGACCGCATCACTCTCACAGCACCTGTGCTCAGCGCTGCCCGTCAGGTGATCTTCTTAGTTAGTGGTGCTAACAAACAAGAGGCCTTGAAACGTCTCCTGGATCCAACAGAATCTTCTGAACGCACTCCCGCTCGACTGGTTCAACCTGCTAGGGATGTGCTGATCATTGCTGATCAGGATGCAACCGCCGGCCTCTGACCTCGTTCTGTTCCAAGGCAGCGACTTCGCTGAATGGGCAAGTTTGAACGACACCATCATGGGGGGAAATTCCCGTGCGGGATGTCGAGCTACAGCGGATGGCCTTCTGCTTGAAGGACAGCTCGTCGAGGCGGGTGGTGGATTCGTGAGTTGCCGATCACCGCGTTTGCAACCTCCCCTCGATCTTTCTCCGTTCTCTGCTCTTCAGATCGATGTGGATGGTGAAGGTCGCACTCTCAAAATCGCTCTGGGTTGCAGAGATGGGGCCATGGGACTCACCGAATTGATTCCTGGAGGCGTGCGCTGGGTTATCGATGTGCCAACAGAACCGAAAGGAACAACCCGTCTCACGATCCGGTTTTCTGATTTGCATCCAACCATTCGCGCCAAGCCTGTGGGGCTGCCGCTTAAGTTCGATGCCAGCGGTATTACCCGCCTCCAGGTGCTTCACTCCAAGTTTGGAGATGCCGGCGCTCTCAATCCTGGTTTCAGGCCAGGGGACATTCGACTTTTAATTCGATCGATTCGAGCGTTGCCATAACGCCATGGATCTTTTAAAGCTGATCGCGAAGTCGGCAGATGTGTGTCTCAAGCCCTGGATCCATGCGGTTGTGACCATCGACCCCTCAGCTCCCGCTGTTTTGGATGATTTGAATGTGCGGATCGAATGCCGCGATCCCCAGGGAGAACGCTGCCCTGAACGGGACTTGGAGCTGGAGATTTATCGCAGCGGCAACGACGTCAACTTGATGCTGAGTTGGTGGGATCAGCCGGAGCGACCGATGCTTTGGCAGGGCCGCCATCCCGTTTGGATGCATGGAGAAAGTGGCCAGCGACTCTCTGCGCCTCAGGACGCAGGACCGCTAGAAGCCCTAGGACGACGGTTGCATTCCCTTTTGCAGCCCGTTAACTAATCAGGTTGATCGGTTACAGCACCTTGGCTAGACGTGGAGACTAGTCGGGCATATTTTCCCAAAATACCAGTGGTGTAACGAGGTTTTGGTTTTGACCATGCTGCCCGTCGTTTGGCCAACTCCGGCTCGTCAACGTTGAGTTGAAGCGAGAGTTGATCGGCATCGACCGTAATGCTGTCTCCCTCTTCGACGAGGCCAATCGTTCCACCAACAGCTGCTTCGGGAGCAACGTGTCCCACCACGAGTCCGTAGGTGCCGCCACTGAAGCGTCCATCGGTGATCAAGGCCACTTTGTCACCGAGTCCCTGCCCGACGATGGCTGAGGTCGGAGCCAACATTTCTCGCATGCCAGGTCCTCCGACCGGACCTTCGTAGCGGATGACGATCACGTCTCCAGCGTTGATCTTTTTCTGAAGAATCGCGGACAAACAATCTTCCTCACTTTCAAACACGCGAGCCGGTCCCGTCAGCACTGGGGTTTTAACGCCGCTGATCTTGGCCACGCTGCCCTCGAGGGCCAGATTTCCTTTGAGGATGGCGAGATGTCCCTTCCTGTAGATGGGATGACTTAAAGGTCGGATCACGTCCTGGCCTGCAGGTGGTGTGGATGGCACATCCGCCAACAATGAGTTGAGACTTTTCCCTTCCACTGTTTGACAATCGCCGTGGATCAATCCGGCATCAAGCAACAACTTCATGACCTGTGGAATTCCTCCAGCGTTGTGTAGATCAACGGTGACGAATCGACCGCTTGGTTTGAGATCGCAGATCACTGGGACGCGCTGACGGATGCGTTCAAAGTCGTCGATGTTCAACTCGACCCCTGCGGTGCGTGCTATCGCCAGCAAGTGCAAAACAGCGTTCGTGGAGCCACCGACCGCCATGATCACGCTGATGGCATTTTCGAATGCTTCTTTCGTGAGTAGATCGAGCGGACGGATGTTGGCCTTCACGGCATCCATCAACACCTCTGCTGATCGGGCTGCGCTATCGGCTTTTTCTTGGTCTTCCGCAGCCATGGTGGAGCTGTAAGGAAGGCTTAAACCCATTGTTTCAATGGCGGCACTCATCGTGTTGGCGGTAAACATTCCGCCGCAACTTCCTGCACCTGGGCAGGCATTCTTTTCGACAGCAGTGAGTTGTTCCTCATCGATCTTGCCGCTGGTGATTTGACCAACGGCTTCAAAGGCACTCACCACAGTGAGATCACAACCACCGAGTTTCCCTGGCTTAATCGTTCCCCCATAAACAAACACAGAGGGGATATTCATCCGTGCCATGGCCAACATGGCACCAGGCATATTTTTGTCGCAGCCACCAACGGCTAGAACCCCATCCATGCTTTGACCGTTGCAGGCCGTTTCGATGGCGTCTGCAATCACTTCTCGGCTAACGAGGGAATATTTCATCCCCTCAGTTCCCATCGAGATTCCATCACTCACGGTGATGGTGCCAAACATCTGTGGCATTCCTCCGGCGAATCGGGCCGCTTCTTCAGCTCGTTTGGCTAAAACATCCAATCCGATATTGCAGGGCGTAATCGTGCTGTAGCCGTTTGCGATTCCCAGGATCGGCTTACCAAAATCATCATCACCAAAACCAACCGCCCGGAGCATGGCGCGGTTGGGGGATCGCTGAATCCCTTTGGTAATGGCGTCGGATCGGAGCATGGAGAGAACTGGTCCTTCAGCACTTCCGCCAACCTACTGATGACTCAGTCGTTATTCCCGAGACCCTCGAGTTGTGCGCGAACACGAGCGATTTCGGCGTTGAGTTTTTCAACGCGTTCTTCGAGTTGTCCGTTATCGGATGTGTGAAAAACCTCTGATCCGTCTTGCATTCGGGGGACGTAGAGCATGGCCTTTTGTCCGCTTATGCGACGTCGACGATCGGCTTCGTTCAATAACCACCAGGCGAAGCCCGCTGCACCGATGACTGCTCCTGTCACTAGAGTTGTGAATGTGCTTGAGCCGCTGTCGTGGTTCTGCACCATGGCCGAAACAACTAGTTCGAAAAACTATTTTTCAATCTAGACACAGCTCTTCAACCTGAGGTTGAGCCTTTGCAGAGGGTCACCAATTCCCGGAACGGCTTGTCCGGACTCGTCGAGCTCTGCATCGATACATGTGGTGTAAATCGTGAGATCAGCGATGGCTTCTCCAAGGGTTTTCAACCCCGGGCTGGTGCAGAGCGCCGTAATCAAACGAATCCGATTTCCACTGACCCGCTGCTGTTGGAGCTCTCGGAGCAGTCGTAGCGTCTCGTTCCCATCAGTGATTTGATCGATAAAGACGACCAAGCCTGCGTTGGTTTCGATGCCGTCAGGAACGCCATTTAGACAAAGTGATGCCTCGGGAAGTACCTGTCGTCCTCCATGCCACAACTCCAAGCCCCCAGGCATGACAGGCAAGGCCAGGAGAGGAGCTCTCGACTCCACCACCAGTCCTTCGGTCTCTCCATGGGCTGTGGGGATGGGTTCCCGCCGGTGAGGAAGCCAATCGCGCAACGATTCATAGGTGAGCCAGCGCCCCAGCTCTTGCATCGCTGTTGCGTACAACGCTGGTGGTGTCTCGCGGTGCCGCAGCATCGTGAGCCAGTGACCAATTAGTGGATGCGGTGGAACCACCACCCGAAGGCTTATGGCCATAAGCGACGCTCCCTGGGGAACTGCCATAACGTGAGCGCTCAAGTTACCCGTACAGATGCAAGCCCTCTTTCGCCCAGTCTCAGTTCTGGCGGCTGTGTTGATTGTTTTCACCACACTGTTCTGGATTGATCCTGTTTCAGCGATCACGGCCCCAGAGTTGCGCGGTAGCAGTTCCTTTCAAGGGATCACAGAAGATATGCACGGGATGGATCTCAAAGAAAAGGAGTTCCTCAAGGCAAATCTGCGCGATGTCAATCTCAGCGGAGCTGATTTACGTGGCGCAGTGATCAACACCACTCAACTCCAAGGCGCTGATTTACGTGATGCAGACCTATCAAATGTGGTTGGGTTTGCGAGCCGGTTTGACGGAGCCGATCTTCGTGGTGCTGTTTTGACCAATGCGATGATGATGCAAAGCCGGTTTACGGATGCTCAGATTGAGGGGGCTGATTTCACCGATGCGGTGATCGACCTTCCGCAACAGAGGGCCCTATGTAGTTCCGCCGATGGCGTGAACCCTCACAGTGGTATTTCCACCCGTGAAAGTCTCGGGTGTCGTCCTTAAGGAATTGTTCATGGCCAAACGACTTCCTGTCACTGTCATCACAGGGTTTCTTGGTGCTGGCAAAACCACCGTTTTGCGCCACCTGTTAATCAACAGTGGCCAACGCCTGGCGGTGATGGTGAACGAGTTTGGAAGTGTTGGTTTGGATGGCGATCTGATTCGGAGTTGTGGCTTCTGTCCAGAAGAGGAGGTTGAAAACCGCTTGGTGGAACTGAACAACGGCTGCCTTTGCTGCACGGTTCAGGACGACTTCCTTCCCACCATGGAGAAGCTGCTCGAGCGAGCTGATCAATTGGACGGAATCGTTGTTGAAACCAGTGGTTTGGCCCTGCCACGCCCACTGCTGCAAGCCTTGGATTGGCCCGAGATTCGCAGTAGCGTTCACGTCAATGGTGTGGTCACCTTGGTGGATGGTGAAGCCCTCTTCGCAGGGAGTCCAGTGGCCGATCTTGAAGCGCTTGACCAGCAACGGGCGGAAGACCCAAGCCTGGATCACATCACGGCCATTGATGAGTTGTTTCGGGATCAATTGCAAGCAGCAGATTTGGTCCTGATCAGTCGTGCCGACACGCTGTCTGCGGCACAGCTTGAGACCGTTCAGGCGGCCATGGCACCAAAGGTGAGACCAGGAACCACGCTGTTACCGGTGGCTAATGGTGCCTTGGACTCAACTGTGGTGTTGGGGCTTGAACATCATTCCGCTGCCCTGCCCCACGACCATGACCACGAGCACGGCCATGACGATGACCATGACGATCACAGCCATGACGATCACAGCCATGACGATCACAGCCATGTCGAGGTGATTGGAAAGAGCGTGCGATTGGAGGGTGATTGGGATCGCAATGCCTTACAAGCACTGCTGCCAGAGCTCGTGCGTCAACACCAGGTGATTCGCCTGAAGGGTCGTGTGTGGCTCGCGGGTAAGGCCCTCCCGCTTCAGCTGCAAATGGTTGGCCCTCGCTTGAACAGCTGGTTTGAAGCAGCTCCCAAGGATGCTTGGCGTCCAACCTCTGGTACAGGCGTTGATTTGGTTGTTCTTGCTCTGAACGATGCGGCGGCTTCCACCCTTGAATCAGAACTTCAAAGGCTGCTTAACGCCACACCTGATACGGCCAAAAGACCAGCAACAATCCCTTGCCATTGAAGTGATTCCCCTTCCAGACGATGGAGAAACACGGCCATCACCGGTGCAGTGCTCATCAAGGTGATGCCTTGGCCGACGGGAAGCATTTGAAAGACGATCTGTTGAAGAACGATGCCGAGGTTCGTGCCCAAAAGGGTTGCGAGTATCACCTTCGGCATCACACCAATCGGAAAGTTTTTGGGTCGTAGGCGTCCCCGCAGAAGTGGCAGCAATCCCAGCCATCCCCCTAATAGGCGAATGGTGGCCGTTTGCATTGGTGTTAGGTCACTGGTGATCAACACATGCCGTGACAAAAATGCACCGCTCAGTCCACACATCACCGCCAACACGCACAGCAGGAGACCTAGAGCCTTGCCGTCGTTGGCTGATGAGGTGTTGGATTGCTGCGCCACCAATACAACAGCACCACTCACCAGCAGTGCCCCCGCCCAAGCGGCTGGCCGAACCGTGTCTCCCATCATCAAGACGCCTCCCATGCTGGCCAACACGGGCCCCATTGCCTCAACAGTGAGAGCTCGCTGCGTCCCGAGCCGACGCAATCCGCCCAAATAAAAACTGTCGCCTGCAGCAATCCCAATCAATCCGCTTAGCAGAAGCACGACGACGACGCCTATTTGATTTGCCCATGGAAAGGTGATCAAAAATGGCAGAAAAAACAGGAGCGCTAATCCGTTCTTCAGGCCGTTCAGCTCGATGGCCGTCCCAAATCGCGATAAGGAGCGCCAAAGGGCACTGGCCGTTGTCCATGCCATGGCTGCTGCAATGGCAACCTGATGTCCGATAAACAAGGATCAAACCCCTCAGGCTGCGCTTTGCAAACTTGTTTTGATCAGCTCTTCACTGCGTTGCCAAAGGGTGTGAGCGATCCCAATGTCCGATGCCTCTGGCGAGGGTTCAGTCGATTCAAAGACATGCTTCCCGGGTGCTAAGACGTGGTTGCTCACATAGCGCATCCCGGTTGCATCGTGGTGACCAAGCACCAGGGAGATAAGAAGTTCTCCTGCCCGTTCAGGACGTTCCGTGAGCCGAACGATATCCCTTGCGATGAAGCCGAATACAGCCTGTCCAAAGGGGTTCGCCTTTCGACTTTCGCGGAAAAAACCATCCTTTGTCCGGGGAATGACGAGGCCAGGACTCCAGCAGATGACAGGTAGTTGTGGTTGTTGTCGGGAGAGTTCCAGCCCCATCAACAGATTGCATAATTTGCTGTCTTTGTAAGCCTTATCAGCATTAAATGGACTGGTGCCGTCGACCATGGCGGCACCAGCTCCCTGTTGCATTCCCGCGAGGGTGCCAAGCCCTGCAGGCTGTCCGACCCGTCCACCTCCGGTTTTGGGGTTATGCACCTCAGATGCTGTGATCACTACACGAGCACTTGGACTGTCACGTAGGAGGGGCAAGACCCGTTGAAGGAGGCATTGATGCGCCAGGTGATTGACGGCCCAAGTGAGTTCAAACCCCTGGAGACTCCATCGGGGGATGTCGACTCCGGCGTACTGAAGACCTGCATTCAAAACAAGAACATCAAACGGCTGGCCATCAAGACAAAGCTGTGCAGCAATCTTGTTGACAGCATTCAGATCGGAGAGGTCTGCAATCAGAATTTGACTGGGTTCGTGTATCCAGGCCATGGTCTGATCAGCGCGCTCGCGACTTCTACAAACCACCGTCAGCACATGTCCGCAGTCTTGGAGTTGGCGTGCTGCGATTTCACCGATGCCGCTGTTGGCACCCGTCATCAAAATTCGTAGCGGCTTCGTTGTTGTCATGCAGGTGGTAAATGTAGAGCTCGCAATCCAGATCACTCACAATGTAAAGACGTTGATTGAGGGGATCGAAGGCGATTCCTTCCGATTTTCTGACGAGCTCTAATGGGCTCTGAGAATGATGGGGAAGATCCAAGCAGTTTAAAACCCTCTTTTGGTTCCAATCAAATTGGAAAACGCATTCACCTTTGTCACTTGCAATCCAAATCGCATCCCTAGAATGGTCATAACTTAGGCCAGAAAAGTCGAGCTTCTTAGACTTAAGCCTCCGATGTTTGAATCCATATTCTTCGTTAAGCTCACAGCAATTGAGAATTTCCTTGCACTCTGAATCGAGTTCAATGAGGAGCCCTGGCTTGCCTTCCTTGACGATAAAAACATGATCATTATTGAAATTAATAGTTATGCCCTCAAGACCTTTGTTGCGGTCGTCATTTCGAAAGTGATTGAAAATCTGATAATAATTTTTCATGGCTGATAGTGGGGTTCTTCGTATTTCTTTTCTGTTGGCAATGTTAAAGTGCACAACTGAATTTGATGACTCATGTACTGCAATGATCTCGTTGTCATCGGATGTGACGGCGAGCCCCTCTAAATCCTTTAGCTCGACGAGAAATGACGAATTGGCAATGATTTTTCCCTGAAGGTTCAAATTGAAGATAACCTTCGTATCATCACTAACGGTGTAAAGCTTTGATCCTGATCTATTGAGTACCAGACCTGATGGTTCATTCAGTCCACTCGAAACATCCCTGATTGGGAAATGTTCAAGAAGTTCGAGCTGTAGGTTTTTGTGCATATTCAAAAAAGCAAAATTGAACTAATAAAATCTCCAGAGTTTGATAAGAATATGTGCCCTTATCGAGGCAGAATAGATCGACCATAACGTGGGGAAAATTGATGCAAGCTCTTACTGTTTACTGCGGTTCCTGTGCAGGAAATAATCAGTGTTATACACAGGCTGCCCAACGCCTTGGCCTTGGCCTCGCCGAAAGGAAGATCACCCTCGTCTATGGCGGTGCTCGAGTTGGGCTGATGGGAGCGATGGCAGATTCCGTTCTTGGAGCAGGAGGCAACGTTATTGGAATCATTCCAAAACGTCTAAATCAACTCAATCTTGTTCACCAAGGCCTTACACGGCTTGAGGTTGTGGAATCACTCCATGAACGAAAGTCCAGGATGCTGGCTCTTGGCGATGGATTGATGGCGTTACCGGGAGGCTTTGGCACGTTGGAAGAATTGTTTGAAGCTCTCGCTTGGTCTCAATTGAACTTCCATCAAAAGCCATGTGCTGTTCTCAATGTGAACGGCTACTACGACGCGTTACTGACATTTCTTGATCGAGCCAATGATCAGGAGTTTTTAACGTCTGCAAATCGCAATTTGTTGCTTCATGCAGCATCGCCTGAACATCTGCTTGCCCTGATGATGAATCCTAAAAATGACTAAAACAATTCTGGTCAGTGGGGCCAGTCGTGGGATCGGACGCTCGATAGCCGAACGATTGCTCTGCGATGGCTATCAACTCAGCTTGGGTGTTAGAAACCCCGCTGCTTTCAATGGCACATCCCTGGATTGCAAGCACGTGCTTTGTCACCCCTATGAAGCACAGGATCCTAAGAGTGCATCGAACTGGGTTAAGGCAACGGTTGAGAAATGGGGAGGGTTCGATGGCCTAATTCATTGTGCTGGCATTCTTCGCTCTACACCTCTGGTGTTCAGCGCTGGTGAAGAACGAGACCTTGATGATTTATGGAATGTGAATGTGATGGGACCTTGGTGGCTCACGAGAGCTGCTTGGTCAGAGTTGTGCCAATCAGGTGAAGGTCGAATTCAAGTTTTGGTGTCCATGAGTGGAAAAAGAGTCAAAGGCCAGATGGCCGGATATCCAGTCAGCAAGTTTGCCCTCATGGGCCTGTGCCAAAGCATGCGAAACACGGGCTGGGATCAAGGGATCCGTGTGACGGCACTCTGTCCGAGTTGGGTCAATACAAAGATGGCGAATGGGATTAGTCGTCTCTCACCCGAGGAGATGACGCAACCCTGTGATCTAGCGGCACTCTCCAGCCAGCTGTTGGCCTTGCCCAATGCAGCAATACCCTTTGAAGTGGCACTGAATTGCGCCTTAGAAATTTGAGCAACGTGCGGTCAGTCTTCCCATTCAGTTGACGTTGTGGGTGATTAGGAACGCCGATGTTCAGAGCCGTTTCGACTTTGTCTGAATCGAAGGATCTGTGGCTATGCATGGGGAGTTATGCCACATACCTATGTGCTTTTGGCTGCAGTTGGTTTGCTCGCACCACGTTTGATCCTTGTTTTGATGTGGTTATTTAATAGTGCCTTTGTGCTTCAGCCATTTGAAGGATTTGGAGTGCCAAACCCAGTGATTCCGATTGCTGGGTTGTTTTTTCTTCCAACAACTACGTTGGGGTTCTGTTGGGCATTTTTATCTTTTGGCGGTGTATCTTCATTTAGTGGGATGTTGATTATTGCCATTGCTGTGATTATTGACCTTGGCTTGTTAGGAAATGGTAGAGGTATCACCAAGCGCTAAAGAGATTTGATCTCCATGACCATTCGTTCAAATAGTAGATGACTATGCCTCTGGATTGTCCAATCTGTGCGCTTCACAGAGATATCAATAATCGCAATAAATTTGAAATCTATAGAGATGATCTATGGGTTTTGCGTCACCATCCAGCCCCAGCGCCGCTTATGGGATGGTTGCTTTTGGATTCGTTACGACATTGTCCAGGTCCCATCGATTTTTCAATTGAAGAAGCAAAAAATTGGGGTTTAGCCGTTCAAGATGCCAGTATTTTGGTGAAAAAAATAACCCAATGCGATCGGGTTTATACAATCGCATTTGGAGAGGGAGCTCAGCACCTACATCTTCATCTGATACCTCGATTTATTGCCAATCCAAGCACAAAGTCTTGGTCAGTGGCTGACCATTATCGGTCTGTTGATTCCGGAGAATCTTCACCAGTCTTTGAAGAAAAATTACAAGATTTCGTAGTGAATGCTCGACAAATCAAGGGAACATTATTGAATTACTCATGAAGCTATTCACACGAGGCTTGCGCGTTAATTGTTTGTGGGTCACCAATGGGCCAGTTCAAATTTAGAAGTTGGTGAACAAGATTTTTATCGGCAAGAAAGCAACATTCATTATAGCTATTCTTAATCCCCATTTCGCTGAGCGTATGTAAAAGCAATCGATGTTCTCTTTTCGTTCCACGTCGTTGTCCTGAAATAAAAAAATCGCGATGATTAAGACTATATTGATCCTTTATTAAGTCTTCGCTATAACCAATCAAAATCGTATTATCAATAGTTCGATATGCGGTGAAAAGTTCAGCATTGGGCTTCAGTTCAAGCGTTTGAACATGTTCTGTAAGGTTGATTACCACGTCCATGGTTAAACCCTGGAGTGCTGTCTCAATCACGGCAAGTTGAGTTGTCATGGACCACCAATGGCCAGGCGTTCGTCGCAGGACGACTCGTAATGACGAATTGCGGCCCCGGGAATGGATCCATTACTTTTCAGCTGTCGCACGGAATACTCAACGCACTGGAGTACGACGCTCGTGAGTTCGCGGCCCTCGCAGATGGCCCAGCTCCGCAATAAAACATGAAGACTTGGCGGCACGGAGACCGTCAACTTCACCTGATTTTCTCGAGTGGTCGATTTGACCATGACACGATCCTTTGAATCGAATTTAGCTCACTAATCACTCTGAAGCAACCACGAAGTCGCCAGTCAGTCGCTTCACGGGTACTTCAAGGTTGTTTGTTCGTTGTTTTTGGGCTTTGTCTTATGGGCTGAATCGTGCCAGGAGTTTGTTTTGTGGAGCTTCAGTAATTTGAAAATCATTAAAAAACCAGGCCCACCGTATGGGCCTGGTTGAGGGAATGATCTGATGCTTGGCGTTGCGATCAAGCTGCCCTATGCAGCACGTTTGTCGTCGCCATACCAAATGCCACGACGGCTGTCAGGCAAACGCTCTACTGCCCTTTCGTAGCGTTGTCGGCAATTGCGTTGACGAAGATGTTCCTCAGCCTCCTGCAGGAGTTGAGCAATACGTGCATCTGACATACAACGCTGATTTGGCTCTCTAATTCAGATGCAGGAACGCAGGTTGATCAACCCCTGAGCCAATTATTGAGTATTTATACGCATCAAGCAGCGCTTTTGCTTGGTATTCGCCTCTTCCGTCAGTCATTTTGATCAATAGATTGATTGAGAGGCCATCCTGTTGATGATTAGGACTCTTCGTTGAAGATGGTTTAGCTATGCAGAATGTTGGCTAGCTCTACCAGTCGTTTGTTGAAGGGGGTGGCGTACGTTTTGTTAAATTCCGCTCTGCGTGTGTCGTTTGTGCACTTATTTTCATACTCCTCTCTCAGTTCTCCGTAGTTAATCACGAAGTCCTGTCTAACGTCGACCAGTAATGATGAAAACTTCGAATATTTTTATCGCCAATCAGTTGGGTTGTCGCCCTGGATGTTGTCGAGCAGCTCCGCTTTCAAGTAAATAACATTATTTAAGCCTTCTTCATAACCTTGACCCGCAAGTTTGATTGCAGCTTCGGAATCTTCGCAGGGTTGAACCGTTGAAGATTCAGCCTTGGCTAGGGCGATTTCTTCCTTTGATGGACCACAGGCAATAACCCCAAGGGCAAGAAGGCAGGCTGATGATGCAGCTAGGAGGGAAAGTTTCAAGGTTTCTTTTTTAATTATTGTGATCCGGACGTCTGAGACGAGCAATCAAGATTGTCCGATTCGTACCATTGCCATATTTCAAACGGTGCAGAGCCCTTGGACCCATTGATCCAATTTTAAACGATGTTTTTAGAGTAAAGAGTGCAACGTACTTAGTCTGCTTTATTGGCTGGATTCATTTTGGGCAAATTTGCTGTGCAGCTGTTCATCGTTTCGACCTTGGTTTGGATCGGAACAGTGGCGAAGGCTCAATCGTTTTTTCAAAAACCGCCTGTTTCTCTGTCCATACACAACCCATCCTCGATTCAAGGGGAGAGGAACCGCACAACGATCAGCATTGTTGTTCCCTCAGATGCTGGAGCAGAACTTGAAACCGTTGTGTTGTCTCAGCTTCCGAACCTTGATCTATGGGACTGGGGTCGCCGTCCACCTCAGGTTTACAAGGGGAGCTACGCCTTGCGAGGCGGCGTGAACGATGGCAATGCCACATCGTCGCTTTCGAATGCAGGGGATGAGCTGACCATTACGCTCATTCCTGCGGTTCCACCAGGCGAACAGGTGAATATCGTTTTTAAAAGCTTCAACCCGAATGAGGGTATTTACCAATGGGCTACCCGCTTGATTCCCGGTGGTTCAGATGCACTGGCCAGTGAGGGACCGACGTTACGTCTTCACGTTTACAGGAGTGACTTCATTCGTTAACACCTCGCTGGAAGCAAACCTCGTCAAGATATTTCGATGACCTGTTTAGAGCCACTTGCCGTAAAGCTGTACCCACAAAAAATGCCACTCATCGAGTGGCATTGGGTGTGTGAGGTGTTGATTCCTTGTGTGAGGAGACCAACTATCTAGTCTTAGCAGCAGAAAGGGTCAATGAATGCACGGCCAAGAGAAAAGTGGCACTGTGACAATTCAGAATTGTTGTTCGTTCATCTGTATTAGCTAGAACTCTTAAAAAGATTGCGTCAATGCTTTGATAGTATTCGTGGGTCTATAACATCTATTCCGACCGTTGCTTTTTGTTAGTGAAAGGTTGCTCATGAATCAAAGTGTTATCACTAAGAATGATGGCTTGATGGCTAGAATTGGTATGTTTAGGAATTCTACTCTCTCGATGAATGCTAGATCATTAACGATGTTCGCATCGATGAGCGCGTTAAAAATCCTAATTTTGTCGCCAGCCTTGGCATGTGTGATCGTACCTCTACTCCGGCGAGTTCGAAGACATGCTGAAGCATGGCGAGTCCCGAGTGATCGTTCTTGATTCAATAAAAAATTCAATTGGATACACAGGAATTTCCTGCTACTTTGATTTCAAAAATATGTCAAGAAAAATAGATCGAAATTTCCTAATTTCCACATAGTGTTAACGGATTGATCAAACTTAAGCCTTGATCGAAGTTGGTGGATAAGGATTAGAAAACGACCCTCACAGCAAAAAGCCCCCGCATATTCGGGGGCTTGAGATCTGATCAAGAATTAATCACTTGGTGTACGCGACGCCTCGATAGAGGAGTGTGGGATGTAGATCCCTTTCGACCTTCTCTCGGCAAGTGTTGTAGTGCTCATGGCGGTAAGTGAGCTCAACACACTTAGTGGGAAGAGCGGGCTGGCTGGCACCGTAGGTGTGGCCTCTGTAAAGAAGAGCTGTCATAGCGAGTTCCTCGAAGAAATCCAGGTCCCCGTTCCGTGGCCTGGCTTGACTGCGCCCTGCGTGTGCAGGGTGAACGTTGGTAGTTGTTGCTACAACACGTTCATAACGCATCTCTCAACTCCCTCGTCGTTCATCCCGATACAGAACGAACATCGCACGCTTTCTAGCCTCGGTTGGGGCCGGGCTCTGTCATTTAAATGATGTCAGGCTCCAGCTTGATCTTCGAAAGACCCTTGCAAAGTCCCCTTCAAGGCGAGACCTTGATAACGGAAAGGGTCTGCACCTCTTGTGGGTTGGCAAGGTTTATCAACATCATATGCAGATTTATTCCAAGACTTCATCTAGCTCCATCTCTGCGTAGTTATTAGTTGTTAATCCTCCATCAACACCTTGCATTCCATTGTAATTAACTTTTTCAAAACGAACTGTTATTGGATATCGAGACTTATTCGGTTCTTTTTCGCGAGATACAACGACGCCAACCTCATTAAACCAATAGGATTCTTTTCTTTTGATCCGAACTTTCGATCCTTTAGCAATGGCCATTGCAACATTAAAGAGACGTCAATAACAAAAGCATGACTCTCCGGTAGAAGAGAGCCACAGCTTTAGCGAAATCCACCACGGAACTCTTCCCGATGAACCCTATTCATCGTCTGGAATCGATGAACTCCTTAAACCTTGATCGTACGTTTGCTCCGCTCTGCATCACAACTGACGGATCCGTGTATCCGATGACTGCAAACATGCAGCTGTTTCGTCACACCATTGCAAAGAGGTCTCTTTCAATATCGAAAGCCAGCTCTTTGATCGCAGCAAGGTGCAGTCCCGCCAACGTCCTTCGGGAGACTGCAGCCCTGACACGAAGTCCACCGAGCATCTTCATTCTCGGTAGACCCTATCCATCGCAGTAGAGATAGATGAACTAAATAAACTCTGGTTAGAAATTCTATCTGCTCCGCATCACAACCAACAAGCCGATGCATTGAATGCGACGAAATCAACGGTCACTCAGTACATACCAAATGTACGATTTGCTCATCACACATTCCATTCAGAAATAAAACAACCTCTTGTGGTGGAATAGATCGTTCATTTTTTAGATTTATCTGAGTTTTAGTAGTTACGTTAGCCAGGTTTTAAGAAGAACAACATATATCGCAGAAATTGTAATCCCCACTCAGCAGTTTTATGTTTTATAGGGTGATAGTTCAGGCGGTCATTAAATTGTAATCATGCAATATAAAGGTTAGTGTACACCTTCTACAAGAAATGCTAAAAGCACTACGTGCTATCGATGTGTAGGGCTTAAAAGGATGGCTTACTCTCGGTTTTAAATAACTTCAGGCAAGTTGTTATTGAGCTGATTCAGGACTAATGGCTTAGCCCACTTACTGACTGAAACGGTGCAAGACAGGCTTGTGGGTGGTATTTGTGCTTGAGCCTTCAGTCTTTCTGTTCAGCAAGGAGCAGCCCCGCCGAAGCCGTTTGGGGAGCTGCAACCCTGTTGCGAATCCACCAGAGATCTCCATTCCCGGTGGACCCTATCCATCGTCTTGGGGTCGATGAACTAAATAAACTCTGATTAGAGCTTTGACCTTCATCGCATCACAACCAACTGGCCGATGCATCAGATGAGACCAGTAGCTCAATCACTAGGCACCAAACGTTTTCGATCAGGCACAGAATTCTCACTATTGGATCTTTTGCCTCTGAGAGCAATGCGCCTTAACACCGATGGCAAATGGACCCTGCTGGGTAAAAGTAAGTGCACCGAAACCGGAGGAGCTAATGAAAGCCGACACTCCACCAGCGCAGATCATAGAAGCAGTCTGACTTTCTGGCCCCTGCTCCAACATTCTCATCAATGACCTGGGTTGGTCGATTGGCTAGGTACACATCAGATACGTCACGCCAATCGACGCTCCACCAGCACCGCCTTAGGTGCCCTAGGAGAAAACAGCCCAATCCTTAGAGCCTTGGCCCCAGGACGCCTTTAGCCAGAAGCTTCGAGCCACCTTTCCAATCATCGATGGGTGAACGATGTATAAACGAGCGAGTTAGGCCGTCTTTCCACCGGGAAGGGCGGCCTTCCTCTTTTTGCAAGAACGTACTTGTCCAGGCCACTCAGGCATCAACCGACACCATCAGTACGGCATCTCTGGCATGGCTCAGAGCTGCGGCGTAACCATCAATTTCGCTCTTCTTGGCGGCTCCCTATGGATTGCAGCAAAAGCTGTTTGAGCGACCAGTGGTGATCGCTGCGGTGATGCCAACAATGCCGTTCTCCCATCCACTTATGGACGATGTCCCAAGTTCTGAATCAGACAGTCCCCTCAACAACGCAGTTCTCAGCTTTGAGCGAGTTACTGAGTAGACCCTGAGCCCAGACATAAAAAAACCCAGTCATTGACTGGGCTTTTGAACGGAGAGGGTCGGATTCGAACCGACGGTGAACTTGCATCCACGCTGGTTTTCAAGACCAGAGCCATAAACCACTCGACCACCTCTCCAGAGGTACAAATCTTCCGATTCGTCTCCATATTCTAGCTGCAAGCGGTCCATTGCTAAATCAAGTAGCAGCAATGGGTTTCACTGGTTATGCCTCACACATGAACTCGCTATTTGGTGGGTTATACAGCACCTGGACAAGCTGTTTTCAAACGTTGCCTAAATCCAGCGTTGCCTAAAACGTTGCCTATCATGCTGAGTCTCATTTGGCATGGCTGTGACTAAATGTTCAATACGATACGGAAAGTGTTTCCATCCTCGTTATGGGGGATCCCGTTTCGGTAGTTGCAATGCCACCATTCATGCATGAAACCAAGTGACGCCGAGAAGGAGATCGACCGCATTGAGCGGGAAATAGAAGTCAACAGTCAGCCGCCTGGTGGTCCTCCCATTAAGCGTGGTGGATCTGGAGGAGATGGTGGTGATTCCAATCGGAAAAACCAGTCCCTCGATGCTGTTCTTGTTGGTGCTGTTCTGCTTTTAGGAATCGGAGCGACCTTCGCTCTCGGGGAAACGCTTAGCAGTAAAAAGAAAACACAGCTCAGTTCAGGAGCAATAGGTGTTGCTGCAGGTCTTCTGATCGGTTATGGCGTAGGCAAGATCAAGCCCTGAAGATAAATATTTTTAGATCTCTTTATCCTGAGTTCTACGAGTACTATCCTCTGGAAACAATCAACTTTGCATAACATTCATTAGTAGTATTTAGGATGAACTAATAACGGTTCGAATAAATATCACAAGCACACCTATGAATGCCCAGGCAAACCAAAGTGATGCTCTTGGAGCATCTTTTAGCCGAATGTCTGTTCTTCGTTGCCTCGATAATTGCCAGATAACCAGAGGTGATAAAACGAAGAACCAACCACCAAAGACAATGCCTGCTGCGGTAGCAATTAAATAATCGACAGGAGTTCCAAACTTAATACTCGAAGACTGTCGCTGTGGCGTAAGCCCACTTGGTTTGACTCCATAAGTCGCTCCTTGATCTGTATACCAGATACTCCTATCTACAAGCCTGGACTCGAATTGGAGGATTAGTCCTTCATCGGATAGCTCCGATTTATTTTCTTCTATGTTTATGTAATCATTTCGATATGCCCAACATAAAATGAGAGAAAAATCGTCAATAAGTTTTTGTACCTCTTCTCCTGCCTCTTGATCAGTTTCTGCGCCGGCAATAGGAAGAAGGATGTCTTCCCGAATAGCCCTACGGTCGCAGGCATCTCTTGTTCTTTGATTCATCACTAACTTTGGACTAGGAATAAGATCACCACTTCTCCACCAATCCATTGCTGATTTAATTTCTCCGGTTTCACTGTCCGGATAGTCATCATAAAAATTGTTCAACGAAAATAAATTGAACAATAGATTTTCTGCATCATCCACCATTTCCTTGACTTCTTTGGAAAATATCAAGGTGCGTTGCTTTCTAGAAGCAATTTTCTGAAGTTCCTTTAATTCAGACTTTGCGGAATCCTGAACAACAAAATCTGCGGCAACTTCGCCGCCTAAGAATAGAGTTGCTTCAGAAACCTCTTCGGAGGAAAGTCTGAAATACTCTGTCTGAGGAATTCTTTGATGTTTATAGCGCTTATGTAAAACTTTCTCGATGCCTCGCATATTGGCAGCCTGCTTTACAGCAATAACTTCGTCTGGTTTCAACTCTTTCATCCGCCTCTGCATTGAAACGGTTATACCAATTTTAAAGAGATCTTTATTTCTGATCAAGTAAACAAAACCAGGTATATTCTCAATTCTTTGAATCTCTTCAAGAATTGAGCCAGAGGCAATGCTCACACAAGAAAAGACGCGGTGACTCACCTTAATTGTTTACTTTGGCTAATTACAGCCTTTGGTCAGACTTCTTCAGGTTGAGTCTCTTCAAACGTCGATCGTTCTTCCTTCTTCAAGTGCCTCAAGCTGAGTCCTGACTTGGTCCAGTGCCTCTCGTTGTTGTTGATCAACAACTCCTGTCTGGAGGATTTTGAAGGCTTCTGAGATGGCACTTACCGCCGTGTACCCCTTCACGCGTTCATCAAGACCAAGCTTGATTAGACGCTCAGCAAGCCTTGGCGCAGCCTCTGCAAATAGGTTTTGTGCCTCTTGCAGATTTCCCCTGATCTGTTCATTGAGGAATGGTTCAGCTAATGGATGCTGTCGCCATTTCCTTAAGTTCCGAACATCGATTCCCGCACCAGATGCACAGTCAATCCATGACGCTCCAGCAGCCCTAAGAACAAGCGCTTGCTGGATCGATGGAGGAAGTTCTTCGTGCTCTAAACGCGTAGGTCTTCCGCGACCTCTGCGTTCTGGAGCTTGATGAACAAATGCTTGTCCCATCAGTTTCCAGTGATGCCCCACTGCTGTCTTGCTGCAGCAATGGCCTGATCAGACAGTGGTGATGCAGCCAAGCGTTCAAGAAGTGAGCTTTCGTTGAACTGTCGGAAGCGGGCAGCTTCTGCTTCGTACTGAGCCTTTTCTTTTGCTCTCTCTGCTTCGCGTACGCGAGCAAAGGTTGCTTCTCGTGACTGATCGCACTGGAGAGCTAGTGCATCCCAGTTCGCATTCCGTAAGGCTGGACCATCGCCAGGAAGCAAGTTTCCAGAAGTAAGACGAGCTTCCACATCAGCTGGCAAGCGCTCTCCATGTCCCGCAAACATTGCCTGCCATAACCCAGGGTTTGCGTCACGTATTGCGAGCTGGGTTGTCATTGGTAACTCATCTGCCTTCTTAGGCATTGGAGGTGTTGACGTTCCAGGAAAACACTGCTGATAGGTGCTTACGAAGGCTTCGATGTTGTTGCTCATAGTTTTGGTGGACGCTTGTTAATGAGGTTCAAAATTCCTGGACATTGCTTGTCGCGTAGTTCTTCTGGTCTGATTCCATCAACCTTCCATTTTAGAAAAGCTTTCTCGGACCAAGAATCGGAAGAAAGCGATGAGTATGGATACAACTGCTTTGCGCATTTGTTGCACCTACTCATCATTGACCAGTCCTCCCCTGAGAGATTCCAGTCTGTTTCCACGCAATTTAGAAATGGCTGCAAACACAATTTAATTGACATTATTGCCCTTTGGCACCCCTCAATATGCAGTGCATTTTTATTGACAGCAAATGGTCTTGAGGTTTATACTAATGATTAAGCAAGTTCCGGGTAAGTCGATACACAAGCCAGCAAATGCGACCCCTACCCCTACATTTGTCAAGACAGATTATCTTATTGCCTGATAGGTATTAGATGAGTATTCGAATGCTTAGTAATATCAATCTAATTGCGATATTTGCATAAGAAATATTGTGCGGATGTTCCACATCAGTTGCTTCCTTTGAGCTAACAAGTCCTCTACTGTTTAGAAGAGGACAAACCAGTTGTGGTCTGGCCTCAGAACCTCGGTAACTAAATAGAAAATGAAGAAAGATCGCTTCGGTAGAGCACGAACTCTCTCGACTGCTGAGCTTGATCTGCTTCTTCTGGCTTTACCTGACAACCATCGTGTCTTGGCTCATCTGCTCAGACGCACAGCTGCTCGGGTTTCCGAAGGATTGCAGCTCAAGTGGAAGTACGTCTTAGAGAATCAAGTGCTCCTAACCGCACCAACAACAAAAGGTGGCAAGAAGACTCGAACCGTTCCAATTCATCCTCAACTTGCTGTTGAGCTAGCAACTTGGAAGCAGGTATCAAATCCGAATAATGATCCAGATGCTTGGTTGTTCGCGGGTCGGAATCCTGGTGAGCATTTGACACGTCGTGGTTTCGATCACGCGCTCAGAAAAGCTGCCATCGAATGCGGCTTTGAAGGAATTTCAACGCACTCGTTTAGACGGAGTTTTCTGACTGCTTCGAGTGCAAATGGAGTCCCTTTAAGGGCGATTCAAGCAATCTCTGGTCATGCGGATTTAGGGATGTTGGCTCGGTATATCGATATCAGTGATCAGCAGAAGACTGATGCTGTCATGAGTGGCGCTTAATCTTTTCTTCTGATGAAGCTGGGTAACGTTGCTGATTCCATTCTTCTGAATGGGCTTTTACTCGTCCCAACAGTCCATATCCCCCATGTCAAATGTATCGACGGAGACTAAATCTCTCCTCAAAGCTCAACTTGAACAGTTAGCTAAGGAAATCGAAGAAACCGCTAAAAAGCGGCAGACTCGTCATCCCCAGAGGTGGAGAGGTAGAGCACTTAGCGAGTGACATTGGCCCATAAGGGGCCTTTTATTGCAGCTCTCTTTATTTCTCAATCTTGATGATCAGATCTTTATCCGTCGCTTCTGGCGGAAGTGGCTCTCCTTCTAGATAAGTGAAACAACGGACATGAATGGCCGCTTGCTGTCGCTTGAGGTCATTTAGCCGCTTATGAATGGCCGCCATTTCACGTTCCAGGCTCATGATTTTTTCTCCAGAGAATTACGGGCGGTCAGAACGTCGAAAAATCCCCCTTGTGAGGGCTCACTGAAATTGGCTGCAAGTCGATTCAGCGTCATTACTTTTCGAACAATTTCCCACCTATGGGCATGGAAATCGAAGGTAAGGACAAGACCGAACGCTTCATCATTGCTGCGAAAGAACGTGCCAAAGCAGCACTCCATGAGGCTTCTCCAAAGCTGACTTCCCTCGAAAGAGGAATGTGGCAAGCGTTGAAGAGTGGTCGCGGTGCACGTTCCATTCATCGCAAGGGAACGGATAAAGCGGCCTGAAATCCTCATCCGTTCCAGCCCCTTCTTATTAGTTCTCCTCTTAAGGGGGTGTTGGTTATTGATGATTGATATGACTAGATCCTCTGTCCTGGAACGGTTCTGGCTGTCTAAACCGTTGATGGAACGGGTGATGGTTGATGGAACATTCAGTTTCCATCGTTCCCTCACGCGTCCATCACACCAAGAGACGTCTAGATCCATTCGCACTACTTGCTTTTGGAGTGTTCCACCATCACAGGTCCTCCACCCCCTAGTGGCTTTCATTAGGCCCCCTTCAGCTCATAGACACCACGACTGACTTTTCGCAGTTGTCCACCATGTCGACTGAGATCAGCCAGTGAGCGTTCCACTGTTGCTGAAGAGACTTCTTTGATCTGAGTTTTCAGATCCTTGGCTTTCCAACGGCTGCGTCCTTCACGGGCTTGATCACGGAAGAACTTCAGCACCATGTCTGACTTGTCTTTGACCACTGCTGTGTCGTCACAACACACATGCAGTCCGTCTTCGATGGTTGTGTGGAACGCCCGGCGTCCGTATACAGGATCTTTCCAAACAACGATCTCTCGGATGTCGAGTAGTTCGTTGGCGTTACGACCCTGAACAGATTTGAACTGAACGGTTTGGTCAGCAGCTTCCGACCATGCCTTCGCTCCAGCACCCTGGTTTGGGTCAACACCTAGGTGATTGATCAGAACGATGGCGCACTTGCAGGGCATGGCGATTGACTCCCTGAGCATCGTCACCAGTGAGTTAACGCTGGCGTTGTCGGCGTAATCAAACCCCGTTCCAGAGCACATGCCCTTAACGGAGTCGATGATCACTGCATCGAACCTTTTCTCTTCAAGTGCCTTCCTGATCTGGATGAACCCAGGGATGGATGCCTTGAAGCCTGAGGCGCCTTGATCAGCATCTGGAGCCCACACCTCAAAACGTTCTGCGATGAGGGGGTCAACGTCCATACCGAGCTTTTCAAACTCGGCTTTGAACCTTGGTGCTCCAGCATCTGCCTGGACGAAAAGCACTTTCCCTGGAGGCCCAGGTAACTGTTGATCAAGGAATCCAGTGCCATGGATCACAGCCCGTGCTGCACCAAGTGCAGTACTGGTTTTTCCATCGGTAGAACCTCCAAACCAGTGGGTCACACCACCACGAGGCCAAAATCCTGGAAGCGTGTATTCCAGTGATGTGACCTTGGACAGGTCAATGGCTTGAACCTTGTGTTCCTTGGCCCCGTAGTGGTCTCTAAGGAGACCTAAGAGGTCAGGCATCAGCTGCTTATCGTTTTTACGGAACTTCTGTCTGATGACGGCGGAGACTGACTCGTATCTATCCCTGTTTTCGTTCAACTGAGCCCGAAACATTCGTTCCAACAAGGTCGAATAGGCACATTCCTTATCTGGGACGCGATCAGCCGCCAGTTGCATCTGACGCTTGTGCTTCTCAATCTCGTCCTCAACTAATAAACAGAGATCAGAGAACCAATCGGATATACGACATTCCTGGTTGGTCCACGTCGGTTCGACTTCTTCCAGCTCCAGCATTTGATCCCACAAAGGATCCATCTGTGAGCTGAACCGAGGACAGAGCGCTCGTAAGCGCTGATGCCCGGCAAACTCAAGTGCTTGTTGGAAAACAGGTCGCATTGGCCTGATTTCAGAATGTTCTGGTTCAAGAGGCCGGAATCCCGGCGTCTTCTCAATGACTTCCAAAGGGAGGTCTTCGTAGTCCGGAAGGTTGTTGGCCTTTTCGACAACCTCGGGTTCCGGTTGTGACTCACCATTCATCAAACGTTCCAACCCTTTGATGAATTCATCCTTGGGATGTATCCCATGAGCCCATGCAGGTGCTCTTCTGTCTTTTGGACCACTCTCTGGCTCCAGGTGGAACATCAGAGCGGTGTATACAGCCACATGAACTGGGTCTTCCCAGTCGTAGTGGACAAAGTGTTTTTGGTAGATCTGAAAACCATTCCAACGCTGAGTATTTGGCAGACAACGCTTTCCCTCTGGAGCGTTCCATAGCCAAGCGTCTGCGTCGCACCAATGTTCAAGAACACAATGGGTAGCAGCTTTCAGCCACTCCTTAGATGTTGTTATATCTGCCATGATGTTGATGAAAACAGTTGAGGGCCTCTTCCCTTAAGGGGCCTTTTTTCTTGTCAGAAACCATCAGGGTCGTAACCAATTTCTTGGCATGCCTCATGAAGCATTCTGCGAATGATTTGTGCAGGATCTCTTCCTTCAGTCAGAGATACCGTTCGAATAAAAACGGCTAACCGTTTTTGGACTCGAAAGGTCATCTGATCAGTCAGACCAGCCCCTAATTTATCTCGTTTGTAGTAATCCACAAAAGAATGTTTGTCCGACTCTTAAAAAGTACGGAACAAACATCCCTTGCAGTGCATTGCTCTACAAATCCTGTTCAGCTTTGTGCAGCTTTGAACAGTTAAGTAGAGAAAGAGACTCTGGTTGATCGGTTAGCCAGCCCCGTTGCACCTCTGAAATGGCATCTACATCCCACAGATAAGAGGAGTTTCCATATGGTCCTTTGCGGAACCAATGGACTCCTCCTTTCAGTAGTCCCACCTTTCTCCATTGCTGGAGCGTGTTGCGATGAACGTGAACAAAGGGAGCAGCTTGTGAAGTTGGAAGCAGCCTCATATGCCTAGTTGCTCCTTGTAGTAGGTGATCCATCCGTTGAGAACGTTTCTGTTCTTACGTGCTTTCTGACGTGTTTCAGCTGATAGCTCTGGATCATTGATCTCGCCTTGTACTTCCTCAAGGCGATACAACGCATGATCAAGTGCCATTGGCAGCCGGTACTTCTGATCGGGATCAAACTCGAACTGAAGTGGGCTTATGAGATCCGTTCCAGAAAAACCAAAGCGATAGTCCCGATCTGTCATGCAACCCCCGTGACGTCATCAATGGCGTCTTTTCGGTGGTACTCCCAGTCAGTTCTTTGCCCTCGTTTGATGGCGCGGATACTGCTGGAGCGGAAACGACCTTCGCTTCGATAACTGGTAACGGTTTGACTGCTTACACCGAGTAGACGTGCCAACTCACGCGGAGGAATCCATGGAGTGGCAGTTTGAGGTGTTTTATCAATCAGCAGATTGATGTCATGACGCAACTGCCTTATTTCGGCAGTAAGCATCGCAATGAGCGACGGGTCCACAAGACAAGTAATGGCGTTTGCTTGTGCAACTGCACCCTGGTCACGGACACGGGGGAGCCAAGTTGCGCAACAAACAAGTGGGCACGGCCACGCTTGTCAGTTGTTTTTGGATTGTTGGCTGGGCACGGCCGCAGCAAACGTTCAAATAAAAGATACCTGGTGTTGACCTAATAACCAAGTTGTTGATCCTGGTGCTATCTTTTACCCACTGGACGTAATCCCGTTTCGGCGTGGGTCTGGGAACCGCTTCGGCGATGAAGAACTAAAAGCAAACCTGTCACTCCCAATCGGGAGTTCATTCCAAATGTCTGAACAACAAAAGAGTGTCCCTGGTGCTGGTACAACTCAGCGCCAAGAGGATTGGACTGTCATTTCGCTTGTAAAAGAGTTCGCGTTAGGCCTTGAACTTTCACGTCGAAAAACTGCTTGGCTCGATCAGCAGGTTGTCAGGCTTTGCGATCACGAGAAGGGCGTTCTCTGGGCCGACCAGATGGTGTACAAAACCGTGGAAGAAGTGGTTGCAATTGTAGGTATTCAAAAGGAGGTTGAGTTCATTCCTCAGCCCACATTCGACGAACTAGAGGCTGTAGGCATAGAGCCTGAGTTTGAGCATCTTCCTGCGATCACTTGGCTTGAAGCTGGTGCAGCAATCATCGATTTCATAAAGGGCGACAAAGGTTGGTCTTTTGCGAACAGCAGACGTTCTTCTATGTGGATGGCTTTAGATGAACATGGCATTTACTGAGATCACTTTCTAAGCAGTTTGGCTTGTTCTTCCATATCTCTCTTCTCAATCGCGGTTGCGTAAGTAGAGGTGTGGAGGGACAAAGCATGGCCCGCAGCTCTTGCGGCTAAGCCATCTGAAAACTTCGGATCAACGATCGAGCGGATACACCAGCTGTGTCGAACATTCTTGTTTTGCAGCTTTATCCCTCCCTTCCATCGTGCTTGGAGCCATTTGTTGAACATGTCCGTCTGACTTTTGGCCTGAGTGCTGTCGTAGTGCTCAGGATCCAAAAACTCAAACGGTTTCTGCACGTTCAACAGCTCCAAGCGTTCCACCAACTCAAAAGGCAGAGCAAGTGCTGTTCTGGGCTTTGGGTCAAAACCCTTCTGCTTCAGCGTTAGGACTGCAGCCGTTCCACCATCACCAGCTGGAACAAGCGAATAGACCTCGCTAACTCTGCATCCGTAGGTCACTAGAGCTGCAAAGCACCAGCCGAACTTGCCGTCATGTCGATGCTTCTCGGCAAAGGCAAATAGCTCTTCATCCAATGGGAGCTTTGGGACTTTGGCAACGTATTTGGTGTGGGCTTTCTCTAGTTCCTTGATCTTCGGAAGGTCTGCGAACTTGGCGAGGGCTTTGGCCTTCTGGCAAAACTCATGCCTTGGTTTACTTCCTGGCTTCGTGGTTTTCGCCACCTCAACCAGTAGATCAACAGTCAGAAGGGCTTTCTGATTTGGAATGCGATTGAACTGAACCTCATATGAAACCCAAGAGCGTTTGGCTTGGGATTTCTGAGCTGTGGTCTCCAAGATCTTGTCCTCCCACCAATCAGCTTTGAAGCGTTGGACCCAGGCCTCAACTGTTTGACTCTCGGTTTGAACATCTGCTCTGGATTGCTCCGATTTCGGAGCTTCTATCCAGTTACGCCATTCGAACGATTCGATCTTCTTTTCTGTCGCCAGTTTGCGAGCAAGATTCAGTGATCTTTTCAGTCCAGACTTTATTGCTAACTCACCGGTAGGTACACGCTGTTGACTTACTCCCTTGCCCAGGATTTTTGATGGCAAGATTGATCGCAGAAATAGTCGATTACGCATCTGCTGGATCGAGACACCGACCTTGTCACGCTTTAACTCAGCGTTCGCATCTGCAAGTAGGTCAGTGATGTCCTCCAACGAGGCGTTGCCTAAAACGTTGCCTAAAAGCTACCCCGTGTAGACCGACTGGCAACCGTTAGACACGCACGTTTCAGGGAGCAGCGTGTCGTCAGATTCGCCGGGAACCGTTCCAGTGCAATAAAAAAGCCCTGCTGTGACAGGGCTCAAATCTATTGGTCAGATTTTTGAGGAATCAGTCTCGATTGGTTTTCAAGACCAGAGCCATAAACCACTCGACCACCTCTCCAAAGGGGTCAGACAACAACTTGTGTTGTCTGACCATTGTATTCGGAGACGCTTTTCGATCTAGTTCGGTTTCGCCAGGGGAAGCAGACATTTGTCTGAGTCACATCCGGCTGGTCCAGCTTCGGTGAGCTCTCCATCGTCGTAACGCTGTAGAGCTTCAAAGAAGTTGCTGCTCACCCGACGTTGCACCACCTCAGACTGAAGTTTTTCATAAGTTTCAGCATCGATTGGCTCGAATGGAAGCCGTGGGAACGTGGCGTTGGCATCGAACCGGGCAAGCAGTGCCGCGGAGATGTATCCCTCTCCCTCATTCATCGCTTTGAAGAGTGCCTCAGCGACGGGCTCGATTTCATACTCACGGAATTCGATCGTGGCTGACGTGTTGTGAGCGGTGTAATGGCGTTGAACTTGCATGTAGAAGTCAAATTGCGCCATTGCTGAGAAGCCATTGATGTCAATGGCATCAGCACCGGGAAGGTTCGCCCAGCTCACTTCGGTTGGAATTTCAACCAACCATTCCGTGCAACGTGGATCAAAAGGATCATTGAGCAAACGACCTTCGTCATCTTTGTCGGATTGAGACGGAACGATGGTGTAGCCGTAATCCATGCATGCCATCGCTACGGGATCATCTTTTCTGAAGGTGATCCGACGAATGAAGCGCTGGGCCTTGGGAGGGTGCCAGCCAGGTGCAGCGCCAGTCAGCAGGCTTTTTGTTCCAGCAGGCTGAACAGTGGTGCAGCGGTTGGGTCGGCGTAAACCTTCGCGATCGCAGTACGCCCAGACCGTTTCGTTGACGATGGTTTTCCAGCGAGCCAGAAAAGCAGCTTCCTGGGATTTAAAGGCAAGACCCTGGTCTGTATCCGGACGACCGGCTTCCCACCAGGTGAGCCATTCGCTACCGAAGGCATGGACGAAGAAATCGAACAAACCTGTGAAGCTCACTCCCACGATGGGATCCCATTCGCGGCTCTGGCGGTAACGCTCCACCTCAAACCTGTGGTTCAGCAAGCACGCCACTGAAAGACCGGCGGCACGGAAAGCATCGGCTTGGCCCTCTTTGTCGTTGGGGTCAATTTGATTGAGGTGGACTTCCGCGAGGTTGCAGTGGAAATCGGCACCAAGAATTTCTCCGCAAGGATTGAGTCCGTAACGGCTCAATCGGTGGTCGAGCTCTGCATCACTGATCGAACCGTGGTTGATGCAGAGCCAACGGCCCGCTTCATCCCGACCTTGATCGCAATAGATTTGGATGAATTCCTGACGCAGTTCAGGGGTGTTGAGGAGATCGGCGTTCGAGCGAGCAATCGCTTCAGGGGCGAACTGGATGGCTCCTTCCCCAGACATGAATTGCTTTGTGACAGCGGCGTGAACCACTTCTTTCGTGGGACGGGTGTGGTACACGCGGGTGTGGTTAGCCATGCGAAGTGCGTCCCGCTCAGGGTCGATCCGCCAATTCCCATCGGAATCTTGCTGCCAAAGATTGTCCTTCGCTGATGCAGCGGCGTGGTCGTCTGCTGCAAACTGCCGCATCCCCGCACTGCGGCGGATGTTGCCCGCCACAATCGTGACGGCCGCTTCATCGATCAGTAAGCAGCACTCAACGGAAGTCAGGCGCCGTCCAATCGCCTTATTCAGTAGCCTTGCGACTCGCCCGTAGAGGTCTTTGAGTTTGACGGGATTCGCCATCCCACCAAAACCTTTCAAGGTTTCGCCAACGGGACGTACGTCATTGAGATTGACCTCAATCTCAACAATTCCGCCATCGAACTGAAGATCGCTGCTCAATTCGAGCAAGAGCTGGTAGCTGTCGACCCAACCCCGGCGCGTGTCACCAACCTTGATCTGAACCTTATTGCCGTCGATGCTGTGGGTGCAGTCATCTTGGCGAGACCCTGCTGGAGTGATGCCGATGTCGCTAACCGAAACGACTTTCAGTGTGTTCCGAACGATTGGAAGTTGATCAATCAGCCGGGGCTCAATGATCGCGCCTGTGCCGCAGCCCATCATCGCCAGGTCCATCATCAGACCAAAAGCTTCCCAATCCACAAGGTTGGTGGAAGTGCAGTTGTAGGAGCCAGAGAAATTTTCGGGCTGTTCGATCCACGGAGTTCCCCCGATCCATAGCCATCGCCCAGAAGGCAACGCTTTCTTTTCGGCCTGCATTCGGGCCATCAACGTCAGCTCGGCCTTTGTGAGATTGCCTAGCTTCTGCAAACCATCGAGGTTCCTTGAGCCAACTTGGCTCCAGCTTTCCCGCCCATTAGGGGTGCGTCGGCTGTAAGTCCGATAAAAAACGGGATTTGCTGCGGGAGCCGTGGCCGGGAAATCGCCGAAGCTTAAAGACTGTTCAGCGGTGGGCTCCACACGGTTTGGGGTCAGGGTCACGTGCGGTAAGGGCACAAATATTGTGCGAACACTAACGCCATAGATAGGGGGAGCAAGTTCGCTTTGCCACCATCTGCAGTGTCCAGTTCAAACTATTTTCAGATTTTCCATTCTTGATGCAGCGCATCCCTGAGCCAGAGCTCATGACGACCAAAGAACAGGTCGATGCCTACGCGGAGGCTGATTTCAGCAGTGGTGATGCCAGAACGCTCGCCCTGGTTGAACAATTGCTGAGTGAGACGGGTTCTCTGCCAGAAAATCCTTTGGTCGTCGATCTTGGCTGCGGTCCAGGCAACATCACTTTTCGTTTGGCTGCGTTGCTGCCGAACGCACAAGTGATCGGGATCGATGGTTCCGAGCCGATGCTGAGCGTGGCCAAACAACGTTCCGTTGACGCACCAGGCGACTTGCAGTTCATCTGCTTGCAACTCAACGAAATTGCCGCTGACCTCAAGGACTCGGCTGATTTAGTGGTCAGCAACAGTTTGTTGCACCACCTCAAGGATCCGGGGTTGCTTTGGACCGTGTCCCAATCGATTAGCAAGCCTGGCTGTCGTGTTCTGCATCGTGATTTGCGTCGTCCTTCGACCCTCGCTGAGGTCCATCACCTGCAGCAACAACACTTGCCGAAAGCACCATCGATTCTGATTCAGGACTTCACTGCGTCTCTGATTGCTGCCTACACCACCGATGAGGTAACTGAGCAACTGCATCGGGCGAACACGACTCTCCTTAGGGCATGGCCTGAGGACGACCGTTATCTGGTGGTGTCAGGCTTAGTGGGTTGAAGAGTTCTGATGAGCAGCAGCCAAGCACCCCTAGAGATTGATTTGGCCAAGCAACTGGCTGAAGCCGTTGATCGACGTCGGAATTTCGCCATCATTTCCCACCCGGATGCTGGTAAAACCACGCTCACCGAGAAACTGTTGTTGTACGGGGGTGCCATCCAACAAGCCGGAGCCGTGAAGGCACGGGGGGAGCAACGCAAAGTCACGTCCGACTGGATGGAACTTGAAAAGCAGCGAGGAATATCGATTACATCAACTGTTCTTCAATTCGATTACGGCACAACAACGATCAATTTGCTCGACACCCCTGGGCACCAGGATTTCTCAGAAGACACGTATCGGACCCTGGCTGCCGCGGATAACGCCGTGATGCTCGAGGACGCTGCCAAGGGCCTTGAACCACAAACACGCAAGTTGTTCGAAGTTTGTCGGATGCGACAGATCCCGATCTTCACCTTCATCAACAAAATGGATCGCCCCTGTCGCGATCCACTCAGTTTGCTGGATGAAATTGAATCCGAACTTGGCCTCATCCCTTGGGCAGTGAATTGGCCCATCGGCAGCGGTGAACAATTCCGTGGTGTCATCGACCGTCGCTCTCGCGAGGTGATGTTGTTCAGTCGCGCCGGTCGAGGCCAACAGGCGACGGAACGCAAGTTGTCTTTGGATGACCCAGCCCTGCGTGAACTGGTTGAGAACGATTTACTCGATCTTGCCGTTGAAGAACTTGAGCTACTGGATGCCGCAGGTGCAGACCTGGATTTAGAGGCGGTGAATTCCGGTGATTTGACACCGGTCTTTTTTGGATCGGCCATGACCAATTTTGGTGTACGCCCATTCCTTGATGCGTTTTTAGAGCTTGCTCAACGACCGATTGGTCGTACAAGTAGTGACGGAATGATCGATCCGCTTCGAGAGGATTTCAGTGGCTTTGTTTTCAAGCTGCAGGCCAACATGGATCCTCGCCATCGCGATCGTGTCGCCTTCGTCCGTGTCTGTAGTGGTCGTTTCGCTCGCGATATGACCGTGAAGCATGCCCGCAGCGGTAAGGCAATTCGGTTGTCTCGTCCTCAAAAACTTTTTGGGCAGGATCGTGAAGTTGTTGAAGATGCCTATCCCGGAGATGTGATTGGTTTAAACAATCCGGGAATGTTTGCCATCGGCGATACGTTGTACGTGGGCAACAAAGTGGAATTTGAAGGAATCCCTTCCTTCAGCCCTGAAATCTTCAGCTGGCTTCGCAACCCAAACCCATCGGCGTTTAAGAATTTTCGAAAGGGGGTGAATGAACTGCGGGAGGAGGGAGCCGTTCAGATTCTCTACGACATCGATGAGAGCAAGCGTGATCCAATCCTCGCTGCTGTGGGACAACTGCAGCTCGAAGTTGTGCAGCATCGTCTTGAACATGAGTATGGCGTTGAAACACGATTAGAACCCCTTGGATATCAAGTGGCCCGTTGGGTAACAGGGGGTTGGCCTGAACTAGAGAAGTTGGGGCGAATCTTCAACTGCAAAACTGTTCGCGATGCGTGGGATCGTCCAGTTCTTCTATTTAAAAATGAGTGGAACCTTAATCAACTGAATCAAGACCATCCTGAGTTTGATTTAAGCAATGTTGCTCCTGTTGTGAGTGGTGTTGAGCCCATCAGCCTCTAGAGAAAGTGCATCGCCAAAAATTGATCCGCGGATGTTTGTTAGCGGTCCACGGCGAGGCGCTGTTATCGCCAGACTGGTAAAAGTTCTGTGACAGGTTGTGGATACCCTCTGGCTACTGCGTCGCAGCACGGATGGTGGGACCGATTACGTGCTTTTCCGAGGCGGTGATGAACCCGTGGAAATGCTGGAGGGATATCATCTGCCTCCCCAAATGCCGTTTATCAAACGTAGGAAGTGGTTAAACCGCGCCGATGCGAAATCGTGTCAGCGTCGTCTCGAGCGCACCGAAGGTTATCGGCATGGAGCCCCTCTATTTTGAGAAAACCTCGATACTATTAATAAAGCGAGTTGATTTAGGCCATGGCAGCGGTGGGCGAATCAGGTAGAGAATCCGATTCTGACGATCCATATGTCCGTCTTGGCTTAAGTCAAGACGCCACTTTTGAGCAGGTTCAAGCCGCGAAAGCTCGTTCTATCGCTGAAGTTGACGGTGACGATCAAGCTCGAGCTCGCGTTGAAGCTGCTTACGACTCTGTTTTGATGGCGCGGTTGCGGGATCGCCAGCAGGGTCAAGTGAGTCCAGCTGCAGCAAAGGCTTCGCAGCGTGAGGAGCGAGTTGGATCCGTTCCTGTGTCGGGTCCTTCCTTCCCTGGCACCAGTGTTTTACAGAAATTACGCACCAATCTTCCTGACCCAAGCCAGTCGTTTGCCTCCCTCGCGCCTCAGTGGTCGTTGGTGGAAGGCCAGGGACGCGTTGTTCGGGTCATTGCAGGTGTCGTTGGGCTCGGCTTACTCGTGGTCTCCGCGGCCAGTGTCCAGCTTGTTCTTGCCCTGGCCTGCATCGGGGTTTTCCTGAGCCAAATCAGACGCGGTCGTCGTCCTTTGGCTTCCTTGGGCTGGACACTTCTGGCCCTACTGGTTGGCCTCGTGGTGGGGTCGTTGCTGACCACTGCGCTCTCTCCAACGGCCCTGGAGCAGTTGGCCATCAGTCCGGCACAGATTCAGGCCGTTCCTGCTGCCATCTTGCTCTGGCTTGCTGCCTTGCTGTTGGCTTAGGCAGCGGTAGGCAGTCCCTGAATAAGTTCGATCAGTTCCTCGCGATCGACGACATAGCGATTGTTGCAGAAGTGGCAAGTCAGTTCGGCTTTCCCATCAACATTCAACATTTCCGATAACTCTTCCCGCCCAAGCAATAGTAGTGCTCCGATACTTCGTTCTCTAGAACACTTACAGGCAAATCGAACCTCTTGTCGGGCTTCGGTATCTGTTAGCGGTTGAGGGTCAAGATCTGGGAATACATCAATTAATAGATCCTCAAGATTGTTGTTGCAAGCAGCAAGTTTTTGGCTGAATCCCTCGATTTCGCGGCATCGTTGTTCAATGAGTTCGACGAGTGCTGGCTCGTCTGCTGCCTTAGGGAGAATCTGTACGAGTAATCCACCGCTGCAAGTAATTCCGTCACTGTTGAGTTGTTCCCCAACAAAGACACCAGATGGAGTTTGTTCAGAGTGGAGAAGATAAGACGCCACGTCTTCACCAATGGCTCCTCCAACCAGTTCCACAGTGCTGTTGAACGGTTCTCCTTTGCCGTCATCGCGCATCACGTGGAGATAGCCAGTACCCGCAGCGGCTTTGAAATTGAATCCATAGTTACCGTTCTCATCAGCAATGGGATCGAGTTCTAAGGCCGGCTCCCCGACGTAGCCACGAACAGTGCCATCGCGGCCCGCGTCCACCATCAACCCTTTGATGGGCCCATCTGAGCCGAGCCGCAGGTTCACTCGGCCGTGACGCACCTTCATCGAACTGGCGAGCATCAAACCTGCACTCATCGCCCGGCCCAACATCACTGTTGTAAGTAACGACAACCCATGACGCTCACGTGCTTCCCGCAGGGTTTGGGTCGTGGAGACTGCAACAAGTCGAATGCCACCCCCGGCGGCTGTTGCTCTCACCAGCCGGTCAGCCATCACTCATTCAAAACTCAAGGCAATGTAGTCATCGAAGCCAGTTGTCCGCTCTCCAGCCGCAACCGATCCGAATCCCAGCGGTTGAATAATTCAGGCTCATGGGTCACCACGATCAGGACTTGCTCTTGGGAGAGATCCGACAACAGCCTCAAAACGTCTGAGCGAACCGACCAATCCAACCCAGCAGTGGGTTCATCCAGGAGCAAAACCTCAGCTCCTCGCAACAGTTGAACAGCCAAAGCCAAACGGCGTTGTTGTCCACCACTCAGGCGTTCTGGAGCCGTATGACGCGAGATATTTTGCAAACCAACCCGTTGCAGCACTTGATCTTGACGATCAGATCCCAAGCGTCGGTGGCCTAGACGGAGTTCCTGGCTCACGTTTAATCCAAGAAAGTGGCGTTCAGGGAACTGAAACACCATTCCGCAAAGGCCCCGTCGTTGCCGACGGGGCATCACCTTCCCATTCCAGGCAATCGATCCGGATCGTGCGTCTGCCAAGCCACTAATCACCTCAAGTAGCGATGTCTTTCCAGACCCGCTGTCTCCTGCGATTAGCAGTGGTTTTCCACGCTCAGCACTGAAGCTGATGCCGCGAAGAACGGGAGACGCAACCGTCGCGGGTGCGTAGGTGACCTCAGACAGTTGAAGCATCACCTCAGCTTGAACGATGATGAGGCGTGAGCCTTGGGTCTATGGACGTTCGATTCCGCGAAGTGGATCCCTTTAATTGTTGGCTTTGGCTGCGTTTTTCAGACGTTCCGAGTCAGGGGGAACGAAATTATGTGGACGGAATTTTTGACAGCTGGTATGTGATCGGTCGTCTCGGAGGATTCAACGCTGAAAATCTGCAGGTGCATGAGGAAGGTGCCGACATGAGTTGGATGGGATACAACAACGAGGATGCCGAGTCGGTTATGCCGGCACTGATGCACAACATGGGGCAAATGGAGTACCAAGAGGAATGGGCGAGGTGTTGGATTGACCTCGGCACAAGTGATGGCGTTTCTCTCGATATTTTGATCAACACATTGCGCCAACTCGATGCTGCTGTGGTGCAAATCGCAGAGCTGGTGGTTGGTGGAGTGAATGAAGACTGGCCTGTTGAAGAGCATCCCGACAGTGTTTTCCCTGCCGGTGCGTGAACTCAGGCGTCTGCTGATTCCCCCGGACCGTTTTGTTGGATCGGAGCTGTTGCGGCTCCACAGTGACGAATCCCATTACCTCCGACGGGTTCTTCGTTTGCGGGTCGGTGATTCGCTGGCGATCGCTGACGGCTGTGGCCAGCTCTGGCAGGCAGACGTTGTCGATGAACACGTCGTTCGGACTCATCCTCAGCCGTGTGAGCAGGTCGTTCAACCTCAGCCAAGATTGGGGTTGGCTGTGTCAATCATCCGTCGCGGTTTTGATGATGTGGTGCGGATGGGCTGCGAACTCGGCATCGACACGATTCAACCGCTTCGATGCGATCGGACTGTTCCCCAGGCTGATCATCGTCCAGAACGCTGGAACACGATTGTTCGTGAAGCCGTCGAACAATGTGAGCGCCTGTGGAAACCAACTGTTCTGGAGCTCAACACCCTTAATGCGTGGCTGGAGTCCAGTTCAGGCCAGAAAGCCTTTGGTGTGACGCGTCAACACAATGTTCGACCATTGATTGATTGGCTAAATCAGACGGCCATGCCACAGCCCATCACATGGCTGATTGTTGGTCCGGAAGGAGGCTGGACGTCGGCTGAATGCGATGCGTTCGACAACCATTCTGTGGTCCCGATCCATCTGGGAGGCTCAATCCTGAGAACATCAACGGCCGCAGTTGCTGGGGCCGTTGAGTTGGTTCGGTGGCGTGATCAACAGCTCAACTCTTGAATAGATCTTCTGCCATGTTGCGGAAGGTTTTCACTGCAGCACCGGGTGCACGCTTGCGTTGCTGCCCTAAGGCGGAGCCTGGAACGAGATTGTCAGGCGCGTACGTGCTGTATGTCATTTCAGGTCTAGCAGCTTCGGCTTCTGCCAATTCAACGGCCATGGCCTCTGCCGTGGTGATGCCGCCGGTCTTGGGCTCTGAAGCTTCTGCAGTTGCGTTCTGATTGTCTTGGACTGCTGGAACGTCGTTGGTAACAGCTGCGGCAACAGGGGTAGAAACAGCCGCAGAAACTGGCGCAAGAGCGGATGGAGCAGCACCAGATTTATCAGAGGGTGCTACGAGCAGCGTCGGAGCTGATGGTTCATGGGGTGTGTCTTGGCTTTCCTCGGTCTCGATCTCCTCTGTAGGCAGATCGATCTTGGCCGGTGCAGCTTCGCCATCGAGCGTGAGGAAGAAACTCTTGTTGTTGTTGTTGAACACCATCCGCTCGACCTATCCAAAGAAGTCTGGATGATTCTCCCCCTGTATTTGTCGTTCACAAGAGATGCTTAGAGCACTGCAACACGCGTGATGCTCTTGATGTGGATTCAAGCCCTCGTCGTCAATGCTGTTCTCATTGGCCTTGCCCAGCGCACTCCGCTGCTTACGACGCGGGGATGGATCCATGCCGCAGCGCTTGGAACAATGTTGTGGGGGAGCCTCGGTTGGCGCGGTTGGTCTGCTGTTGTTGTCTATTTGGTTTTAGGCAGCGTGGTGACCCGCATTGGCTTCAGAAACAAGCAAAGTCGTGGACTCGCTGAAGCCCGTGAGGGACGAAGGGGCCCTGAAAATGTCTGGGGGTCAGCAGCTGTCGGTGCCGGTCTAGCGCTCGCTCTTGCGGCTTCACCGCAGGACGCCATGGTTTGGCGTCAGCTTTTACTGATTGGATTCTCGGCAAGTTTTGCCGCAAAACTTGCCGATACCTCTGGCAGTGAAATTGGCAAGCATTGGGGTCGCACGACCTTGTTAATCACCACACTCCGGCCGGTCTCGCCTGGAACCGATGGTGCGATCAGCCTTGAGGGAACAGCGGCCAGTGCCGTCGGCAGTGCGGTGATGACCTTCGCGCTTTGGGGGCTCAGTTCCCCGGAACTTCCATTGATCCCCAATGCTTCTGCCGCTGGACTGGTGATGGTGGTGGGTTTGTTAGCCACCCTTGCTGAAAGTGTTCTGGGGGCAGCTGTTCAAAACCGCGTGGGGTGGCTGAGCAATGAGCTGATTAATGCGCTGCAAACGCTTCTGGCAGCGTGCTTGGCAATGGCCTGGGCGGCACTAACAAGCCATCTTGTATTGCCAGGAGTCGCAGGCATCTAATCCCGTTTTGAAGCATTTGCTTCAGACGCCGTTGGCTGAGCTGATGGCACTGAGCAAGGTCTCGAAGACCAACTCCTTCGATCAAATGTTGCTTCAACAACGTTTGCTGTTGTGGGGCTAACAAATGCAGAACGCCTTGCAGCCACTCCGCTTGTGCATCGGGTTTGGGACAGCAAGGGGTTGTTTCTAAGTCCAGATTCCCTATCGGCATGATTTTTTTTACTGACTTCCGCCGCAATGGCATCCAGCCATCGCTGAAGCGTCAACCTCAGGCGTTCAGCGATGGAGGAGTCGTCTAAAAGGGGCAAACCCTTCTGCATCCGTTCCTGCTGAAGACGCTGGCCCGACACA
>QCVM01000007.1:0-52814 GCA_003210375.1 Synechococcus sp. AG-686-B21
GCATGCCTTTGACATGTCTGTGCTTGCAGCACTTCATGCCGAATGGCTGGCTCCAATGATGGGTCTTGCTTGAGACCCTGGATCTCTAGCTGTAGAGCCTCACCTTTTGCGTAGCTTCACCAACTTGGAAATTAAAACTCGGAAGATCCAGTTTCGGTCGGACTTCCATTTCTCGACTCTTTCTTTTCGATCCTCACTTTCTTGGCGCTGTATTTCACGACCATGTAATTCATCAAACCAAGATTGAGGCTTATGGCCTTTAACTTTTTCGTATTTCTCGCATGAATCATCGATCAGGCCCCAGTAGTCGCGACTGATATATCCAATCTCCTGAAGTAGCCAACAGATTTCTGCCGAGCTCTGCTTAGGCGTATAGGGACCAAAGACTTCTGTCTTCCCAGCTGGGATTCAATAACTGCAATGCTCATTCAGCAGCTCTCTTAATGCATAGTTGAAATCATCTTCTCTCCCATAAGGCTCACCATTGAAACCAATCAAATAGAGGCAACCCACAAGGCTGATTAACTCAATAGTCAGATATTAGCAGCAAATGAATGTCAATTAGACTAGGAACTAATGCGTCTATCAGTTCACACCAGCTGATTCTCTGGCAAAAAGCCTGATCGATAAAATCCAACAGAAATCTTTGAAGTCTTATTTCGTATAAACACAGTCGCAAACCTCCCCCATACCCCTTGGTTCTACGGCTTGGCAGACGCTCCTCAAGCAACAACTCTCTGAAGCCATCCAATAGTTCGCCACTAACGAGTTGGGACTACAGATCCCTTGCCATCAGCAGAAACTTCCCAGGGACACCATTGGTGGGATTTCACTCAGACGAGCGTCAACTTCATCGAGTAGACCATCAAAAACTAGATAGCACTATTAGATAGCAGCCTCACAAGCAGCGCCTCAAAAGCATTGCAATTACTGACTTTTTAGGCGAGCAATCCAACGGTCCGTAGTCCACGATGTACTACGACGCCTGATCAGGTTGTTGGAGTCACCATGGCCCGCCTCAATTGAGGCGGGCTTTTTAGTGCCTACCGGAAGCCGCATTTTTCTGCCGCATTCGTTGGAATGGTGGTCTTGTGCGATGTCTCAATGGCGACCACGCCCTTCAGCAAATTGGCTTATCAGACCCTTCAACAGGGCAAAAGCATCGCTGGACTGGCCCACAAGGAGCTGAGCACCAAGCTGATGGAGCTTGTGGCTCCGGAAGCCATGCCAACGACGGAGTCGGTGTCATCCGACATTCTGCAAACATTACGCAATGCCATGGCTCAACTGGAGGAGCGGGATTGGCAAGAAGCGGAACAGGGCGTCTATCCAACATCACTACTCTTTGACGCACCCTGGCTGGACTGGGCCAGTCGCTACCCCCAGGTTTGGCTGGATATGCCATCGATCTGGAATCGGAGAAAAGAACGCAACGTGCGGGATCTCCCCAAAGGCACCGACCCCTCTCTTTTTCCTGATTACTACCTTCAGAATTTTCATCACCAAACCGACGGCTACCTCAGTGATCATTCAGCTGGTTTGTACGACTTACAGGTAGAAATCCTGTTCAACGGCACCGCCGATGCAATGCGCCGCCGCGTTATTACTCCGCTCAAACGTGGTCTTAAGCACTTCAAAGATCGCAGTCCAGCCTCCTTACGCATTCTCGATGTAGCAACTGGAACGGGACGAACCCTCCACCAGATTCGAGCCGCTCTTCCCCACGCGGAACTCCTCGGAACAGATTTGTCTGACGCCTATCTAAGGCAAGCCAATCGTTGGTTGAACACCGCCCAGACGTCTCTTGTACAACTCATACGAGCCAACGGAGAGTCACTGCCCCTGGCGAATGGATGCCTCCAAGGCGTGACCTGTGTTTTCTTGCTGCACGAGCTTCCTGGAGAAGCGCGTCAGAACGTTGTTAACGAGGCCTGGAGGGTACTGGAACCAGGAGGAATCTTAGTTTTAGCCGATTCGATTCAACTCGCGGACACACCGGAATTAAGCGTGGTGATGGATAACTTCCGCAAGTTCTTTCATGAGCCCTATTACCGCGACTACATCGGTGATGACATTGAGGCTCGACTCCTAACAGCTGGATTTGAGGGAGTCACTGCTGAGTCCCACTTCATGACGAGAATTTGGTCTGCAAGAAAGCCCTCCTCAAACCACGCCTGAGCGGATTCGCTGACATGCCCTGTGCCTACAAGGCTAGCGGCCATAAGGTGAGAACAATCCCAAGGGAATTCATGACAAATCCCTTTCGGTTGCGTTGGTTAGAAGGTTGGACCTTTCAAGTGGTCCTGATGGAAGGTCATGTTCAAGTTGAAGCGCAAGGCTTCGGCATCACCCTGCGCACTCCAGTGCTTCCTCAGGAAGCACCCCAAACTGCAGCAGATAGATTGGTATTAGATGAAGATCGTCGTCGCAGAGCCATGCGTCAGGCCTGGCTGCGTGGTCAAGATTCCATTGCCCGCAATCAGGAGTCGCGTTATTCGAACTCTGATTCGGAGGGAAGTCTTCCAGTTTCACTCGTGGTCGTTGGTGCAGGGCATCGGCAATTGGTGGCCTGAGCTGGTTTAGAGACTCGCCAAAATCCAAGCCAATACAAACCCTGCGCCTCCCCAACGCAGGCCTTTCCAGAAGAGTGACCCGGACTGCTCAGGATGAAGCCATCCTTTGAAATCGTGGTCTAACAACTGTTGAGCGAATAACCGTCGCTGCTTCCAACGCCTCGCCTGAGCGCCTAAACCTGGCTGATGTTGACACTCTCCCTGTTGAATCAATCGGGAGACGCCATGAAGCCATTTCAACTGTCGCTGTTCACGACGACCTATGTGCGGTGGCATCCACTCACCTCCTTCACTAACGAAAATAGATCCACTTGATCGCATTGCCATGGCCAAACCAGATTCGATCTGGCCGGACCAAACCCAGGCCAAATCGACTGAGCTTCACAGCCTCTTGAAAATTGGTGATCGTGATTGGCACCGGTTGAAATCACAATCGAACCGGCGCGCTGCCGAATTGTTGGCAGCAGCACTGGTTCAATTGATTCAAGAAGGCAACACTGATGATGTAGCGGCCCTCACCAACCAAGCGCTGGGATGGATCAAAGGGGAACTTAAGGATCCCGGTTGTCCTCGCCACTAATCGGGACGGCGACAGGCAAGTTGAAGACGGTTCCCACGACGGCTCCAACGAACATCATCAAAACATTGATGAATCAGGAACAAGCCACGGCCATGCTGTGCATCCACAGATCGAGGAAGCTCAGCGGCACGAGCCGTCGATAGGAATCCACATCCCTCATCCTGCACCTGCCAAATCAACCAATTAGGCGTGAGAATCCGTCGAACGCGAAGCTGTTTCTGGGGATTTTCAGAATTGCCATGACGCACGGCATTGACCAACGCCTCGTGTAAGCCGAGCTCAACCTTCTGACTGGTCATTTCACAGCCGACAGGTTCAACAAGAACCTCCAACAGCGGAGAAAGCTGAAGGGTGGATGGCAAAACAAAGTCTGCCCAGCGAAATCGATAAAACGGCACGATTTGCCCGGTGGCAACGACCTCTTTTGAACCTACCTGGTGCAGCCCCCGATGACAGGGGCACTCAGCCCCGACGGGCCATCAAAGCTGGATGGTTCAGGACTGCATCCATTAATCGCACACCCCTCAGTTGATTAATCAAAGGCATATGACCTTCTGGTGCCTCCAACGACCACGTGAATGAACTTGGGTATCGCGTCCAAACACCCTCGCATTTCCAGCCAATTCGCGGCCAAAGTTGGTCATAACGCCCCCCCAAAGTCTTTAACAAACGTGCCTGGCTCGTAAAGCCAAATCGGCCCTGGGAATACACCGTCCAAAGGCGGTCGATGCTGACGAGATCGACAGCCTCTATCGCAGGCACTTCACTGAAATAGACATAACCTCGCTGGACAGCAGCATCACCCGCCAGTTGACGCAACAGGCTGCTCGTTAGACGATCCGCGGCTTCGAAGTCTTGATGCAAAAGATCGCGCTGTAAGGCGACAAAATCGAGGCCCATGGCTGATTCCACATGCAACCAGCCGTCGATGGACCCCTTCAAGAGCTGCGATAAGACCGCAGGGTGGTAACGCTGGATGACCTGAAGGATCCACCCAGGCGCCCAATCGTCACCCTCTGGATCAAAGGGGAGCAAATTGGAAGCATCCAAGGTCACCAGGTCGTCGACCCGAGATTCAATGGTCTTGATCAGCGAGCGGCGCTGACGTGGGTTACCAGCAGCGAAGCGCTCAATGAGCGACTCAACGCTGAGGGATGTGGTGGGGGAAGAACCGGAAAGCATTTTTCGCAACCGGCTTTGTCAGACACGGCGTTATCCCACTATGTCAGGCATGGGAGACGATTATTTCAGTTCCATCGACCAGCTGCGGAAACTCCGTAGTCCCCTGATCGATGTCAGAAGCCCCTCGGAATTCGACAAGGGGCACTGGCCAGGAGCCATCAACCTCCCTTTGTTTAGTGACGATGAACGCACCGCCGTTGGTACGAGTTACAAGCAAGACGGTCGACTCAAGGCCATTCACCTAGGCCTGCGGATCACTGGACCGAAAATGGCTGCTCTAGCCGAACAGCTTGACCAATTCAGAGGGGCAGATCAACTGAGGCTGTATTGCTGGCGAGGCGGAATGCGCTCGGCCAGCATGGCCTGGCTTGCACAACAAATTGACCTCAATCCACTGCTGCTTCAAGGGGGATATAAGGCCTATCGCCATTGGGCTCAAAAGAGCTTTGATCAGGATTGGCCCCTGCGGATCATGGGCGGTCGCACCGGCACAGGAAAAACCGATCTGCTGCTTGCTCTACAAAATAAAGGTGTAGCCGTTCTCGATCTTGAGGGTCTTGCCAACCACCGGGGAAGCAGTTTCGGAGGCCTTGGACTACCGGCTCAACCCAGTACCGAGCACTATGAGAATCTTCTCGCTGAAGTTCTTGATCAGCATCAGCGACAGCCTGCCGGTTCGATCTGGCTAGAAGCTGAAAGCATTCAAGTGGGACGTTGTCGCATCCCAAAAGGCCTTTTTGATCAAATGCGTACAGCACCTGTTCTTGAAATCCAGCGCAGCCTCGAGGAACGCGTTGAGCAGCTGGTGGGGGTCTATGGACAACAGGGCTCAGAAGCGTTGGCGGATGCAACGAACAGGATCAGTCGTCGACTGGGTCCCCAACGCACCCAGCAGGCTTTGGAGGCGATTGCTGAACAAGACTGGGCTACAGCCTGTCGAGCCACACTCGATTACTACGACCGCTGCTACGACCATGAACTGGCACGCTGTCCCGATCGAAACAGCATTGATTTAACCGGGCAAACCGCGGCGATGGCCGCAGAGACGCTGCTCAAGGCAAAACTTGTGCAAGTTTCCGCCTAAGATCCCGCTTCAAGAAAGGGGGCCTATGGCCGAGGCAAAAGGAAAGGCATCGATTCAATTTTTCCGAGGTGTCGATGAGCCTGTCGTCCCCGACATTCGTCTCACCCGCAGCCGTGATGGTAGAACTGGGCAGGCCACGTTCGTGTTTGAGCAACCCCAAGCCCTGGCCCCTGAAACCTTCGGAAACATCGGCGGCATGTGGCTGGTGGATGAAGAGGGTGAAATGGTCACCCGTGAGGTGAACGGAAAATTCGTGAACGGCATTCCCAGCGCCCTCGAAGCCACTTACACCTGGAAGACGGAAGAAGATTTTGAGCGGTTTATGCGCTTCGCTCAGCGTTACGCCGATTCCAACGGCCTTGGGTACTCACAAAATCAAAAGTCTGATCAAGGGGACGCATCTACTGAAGAGCAAGCTTGAGTTTGCCTCACTGGCTGTCGCTCACAGCCTTGATTGCAGCAGCGGTGCTGATTTGGTCTCTGCGTGAGGTCCTGCTGTTGCTGTTTGCGGGGGTTGTCTTAGCGATGGCCCTTTGCACGTTGGTGGGCATCTTGCGGGAACGACGTCCCATGGATCGTTCGCTCGCACTCATGCTCTGCTTGGGCGGTCTTTTGACGATTTTCGCCGTAATTCTCACGGTGGTAATTCCCCCTTTTTTGGAGGAATTTGCAGTGCTCTTGCAGCAACTTCCTAAAGCAGCACAAACACTGCTGGGGTTATCGCTGAATTGGATCGATGGCATCAGCCAGGCGATCTACGGGGTTGATTCCCTTCCCAATTTTGACGAGCTTGGCTTCTCTGACCCAAGCAAATTGGTCCCAGATGGTCAATCCATTGCTGCCGGTCTTGGTAGCGGCGTTCTCGGCCTGCTTGGTCTGGCCGGCAATTTAGGCAACGCCCTGTTGCGCCTGCTGTTTGTGGTGGCAGTGGCCCTCATGGTGAGTGTGCAGCCACAGGCCTATCGCGGCGTAAGCCTGCAACTAATTCCGTCGTTTTACCGACGTCGAGCCGCACAGGTTTTGGATCTCTGTGGACAAGCTCTGAGCAGTTGGATGGTGGGCGTGTTGATCAGTTCACTCGCTGTTTCAGCACTTTGCGGCATCGCATTATCACTATTGGGTGTGAAGTTAGTGCTCGCCAACGCCCTATTGGCTGGACTCTTGAACATCATTCCAAATGTGGGGCCGACGATGAGCACCGTGTTTCCAATGTCGGTTGCTGTGCTCGATGCTCCTTGGAAATCGATCGCAGTTCTTGGCAGCTATGTGGTGATCCAAAACTTAGAGAGTTATGTGATTACTCCATCGGTGATGCATCACCAAGTGAAATTGCTTCCAGGCTTGACCTTGACCGCACAGTTTGTGTTCACATTGATGTTTGGACCGCTGGGATTGCTCTTGGCATTGCCGTTAGCGGTTGTACTTCAAGTGGTGATTCGTGAAGTCTTGATCCACGATGTTTTGGATCATTGGAATAACTACGGAGCGACGACATGACGGCAAGAAGCGTGTTAGTCGCGCTGAGCCTCGTGGTGCTGACGTTGTTGGCATGGAACTTGCGCTGGGTGTTGTTGGTGTTATTTGGCGCCGTTGTGATGGCGGTGGCCCTGGATGTGCTGATCCAAAGCCTTCAACAACGCACAAAGCTGGAGCGTCCCGCCGCTCTCGCCGTCGTGCTCGGCCTCTTGCTCCTAGCGGGAGCATTTCTTGGTCAGCTCCTTCTACCGGAATTGCTCGATCAGTTCCGACAATTGGGGCGAGACCTACCCCAATTGGTTGGAAAGTTGTCCGACCTGCTCAGCAGCGACCCCCGTCTAGAGCAATTCGACGAGTCGATTGGCTCAGCCATCAATCTCAAGGGACTTCAACCCTTACTGGGCTTTGCAGGAGGTGCTGCTAACACCTTGATCCAGCTCTTCCTCATGGTTTTGCTGGCGATTCTGCTTGCATTGGATCCCAGTTCTCACCGACGCATGCTGTTGGCCGCTTGCCCGCGACCGGCCAGGGAGCAGTTGGATCAGCTCTTGGAAGAATGCAGGCATGCCCTTGGCGGCTGGCTCAGCGGAATGACCCTGTCAGCCACGACGGTGTTTCTACTGACATGGGGAGGATTAATCGTTCTCAAAGCACCGCTTGCGCTGTTGAGTGCGTTGATTTGTGGCCTGCTCACATTTGTTCCCACCATTGGGCCAACGGCAGCCACCCTCCTACCAACAGGACTAGCGCTGCTGCAGTCACCGCAATTGATGGTGTCTGTCGTGGTGTTCCGTCTCATCCTCCAGAACCTCGAAGCGTTCCTGCTCACACCACTGTTGCTTCGGAAAACGGTCAATTTGCTGCCAACGGTGGCGTTGATGGCGCAATTCAGCCTGGGAGCCTTGCTTGGATTACCCGGTGTGCTTTTGGCTCTTCCACTGGTTGTTGTGCTGCAGGTGCTAATGCAACGGGTTGTTGTGCAGCAAATCATGGATCGTTGGGCTTAGGCCCGACGATCCCATACGGTGGATTGCGATCTCCTCCAAGCGATCCAGTTGGACGTCATTTTTAATTTTGCCCGTTACGAAGAGCTGAAAGAGGCTGTATAGCAACTTGTGCGCGACAACCTTGATCCGGACCTTATGCGCGAAGAAGCCCATGATCTCTTCGAATTATGGTGGTCATCCAACAACAATCAGGGTGAATGGAATGAGGCCGTTAAAGAACGAACCTGGACTTCACTTTGGAACGAATTTGGTAGCAAGGACGTTCATCGATAGCGTCGCCATAAAGAGATCGAACTCAGCAAAACGATGATCGCTAGCTGATGATCTCGAATCGCATAGGACAGCCCCGTCAGCGTGAAGTGATCCGCAAGAAGAATCAGTTCCGTGCGCAAATCTCCAAAGGCCAGCACGATCAGCAGGAGCGGGAACCATTGAGCCGATCGGCGCTGCTGCGAGGGTCGCCCGGATTTCGTCGGCTTGTTAGTCACCCTGCGGTTCCCACAATGTGAGCAGGGATGGAGCTAGAGCAATACTTGACCAGCTACCCACTACGACGCCAATAGCAAGGGCAATCGCGAACCAATACAAGGTGGCACCACCAAAGAACACCAAGGCCAGCAAGGGCATCAAGGTTGTACCACTGGTGTAAAGCGTGCGAGTCAGGGTGGCGGAAACGGCCTGATCCACCTGGAGACTCAACGGCAAATCAGAGCCTTGTTGGGTGCGTTCGCGAATGCGATCGAACACCACGACCGTGTCGTTGACGGAGTAGCCGGCAATGGTCAGCAGTGCCACCGCAAAGAGACTGTCGACTTCCAGCTGGAGGAACAAGCCGAGCCAAGCAAAAATGCCGCAGACGATGACAACGTCATGGGCCAAGGCGACTAAAGCCAAAAAGGCATAACGACGGTCGTAACGGAAAGAGATGTAGACAGCGATACCAGCAAAGGCCACCAGCAACGACACCAAGCTGCTTTGCAACAACTGACGGCCGAGGCTGGGCCCAATCGTGTCGACCGATTGACCACCATCCTCAAACGGGCCAGCGACCGGTTCGACGGCCTGAATAACCGCTTGGCCTTGGGCGGCAGACAGTGTGGGGAGCCGCAACAACAGCGATTGGCCAGCGTCGAGCAACTGCACGCGAGGTGCGTTGAGTTGCGGCAACGGCGTACTGCCTTCTTGGGGAAGGGCTAAGTCGCGGATGACATCTGAAACGGCAATGGCTTTGAGATCGGCGCAGGCCGGATCACAATTGCGCTCCAGCTGGATTTGGGTTCCGCCTGTGAAATCAAGGCCAGGACGCAGTGGGGCTCGAATCGCTGGATCCAGCCAACTCAACAGCAAACCAATCAGGCTCACCACAACAACCGCAGCTGAAATCAACCAGACGCGTCGTCGCATCGTGCTCAAAGACCAGCGCAACTGACGGACATCGGCCGTCGCGGTGGAAGACGCGTCAACCATGGATCAGGCGGAGGGGGTAGGGATCTGACTGTTGGGCAAGAAATTATTCGGAGATCGAAGACCCGAGTAACCCATCAGGAATCGCAACAGGGTGCGGGTGCAGGTGAGTGCCGTAAACAGGCTGAGTAAAACGCCAATCCCCAAAGTTGCAGCGAAACCCTTCACCAAACCAGTGCCAAGGAAAAACAAGGCTGCGCAACTGATCAGCGTTGTGAGATGACCATCAACGATGGATGAAAACGCCTCCGAAAAGCCTGTATCAATAGAGCGAATTAACGTGTTACCACGACGCAATTCATCTTTAATCCGCTCAAAGATCAACACGTTGGCATCCACTGCCATGCCAATACTGAGAATGAAACCTGCAATCCCCGGTAGCGTGAGGGTGACAGGAATCAAGGCATACATCGCCAAATTAAAGAGGGCGTACAAGCTCAAAGCAACAACCGCCACCGCTCCCGGTAGGCGATAAGCAATCACCATAAAGACCGCCACAAAAGCCAGACCAGACAAGGCCGCTACCAAGCTTCGACGAATGTTTTCTGCCCCAAGAGTTGGACCGATGGTGCGAACTTCAATGATTTCAACCGGCAGGGGAAGCGACCCACCACGAAGCTGCACCTCCAACTCTCGAGCTTCTTCAGCGGTGAAGTTCCCACTGATGCTGGCGGAACCACCGGAGATGCCAGCAGCTTGGAATTGGGGTCCAACACTGGCTTCACTGATCGCCTGACCATCGAGAACGATCCCGAGGAGACGGTCGGTACCGGCGATGGATTTCGTGAGCTCAGCAAACGCTTCGGCCCCCTCACTGTTGAACGACAGGGTGACCTCCCAACTGTTGGGATTGTTTTGCAATGGCTGACGACCTGCCGTCACCAAATCCTTCCCCGTGAGACCAGCAGGTTCGAACTGTTGAACAATCTCCTCATTCACTTTCTCGAGCAGCTGTTGCAACTGATCGGTTTCGCTGGTGGCCTCACCATCGAGACCAAAGAGCTTCTGCGCCTCAGCCAACTGGTCGAAGTCGATCCCGTCGTTGTTGTCTGAGTCGCCATCAAGGGCTTGTTCGTTTCGCAAACGCAAAATGGCGCGGACTTGCGATCGCAACTGACGCAAACTTCTGAGATCTACCTCCGCACCTGGCTTTTGTGCACGGAACTCCAGCATTGCCGTACTGCCAAGGACCCTTGCAGCTCGGGTTGGATCCTGCTCGCCTGGGAGCTGAAGAACCAACTGGGTGTCACCAACGGTCTGAAGGGTCGACTCGGCTACCCCAAGGCCATTGACACGGCGCTCCAGCACCGCTTTCACCGCCTCCATTTCTTCGGAGCCAACGCGCGTAATCTCCCCAGCCGGCTGCACCTGCACGGTGAGCTGACTGCCTCCGCGCAAATCAAGACCTAACTCCAACGGAGTTCGAAGCAAAAACATCCCAGCCGCAATGGCTAAGGCAAGAACAAACGCAAACCAACCCTGATAACGCGTCATCAACGTCAGATCCCCTTTGACACGATCTCTTTCGCCGCCTCAACGATTTGATGGGGCTGAATGATGGTGAGATTTTCGAGGGAGCCGTTGTAGGGCGTTGGAATGTCCTGACTCGACAAACGAATGGGACGAGCATCGAGGTCGTCGAAACAGTGCTCCGTAATCAGGGCAAGGAGCTCAGCACCAATTCCGCCAGTTTTCATGCACTCTTCCACCACAATCACGCGGTGAGTCTTCCGAATCGATCGACTAATCGTGTCCATATCCAAAGGCTTCAGGCTGATCAGATCAATCAGCTCAACACTCACGCCATCGGCTTCTAACTGTTCAACAGCCTTCAGGCAGTGATACCGCATTCTTGAGTAGGTGATGATCGTGACATCACTTCCTTCCTGAACAAGATCAGCCTGGTCAAGTGCACAGGTGTAGTCGCCCTCGGGCAGCTCTTCGGTGAGGTTGTAAAGCAGCACATGCTCAAAAAAGAGCACAGGATTGTTGTCGCGGATTGCCGCCTTCATCAGACCTTTGGCATTCGTAGGAGTACTACAAGCCACGATCTTGATGCCAGGTACAGCATGGAAGTAAGCCTCAAGCCTTTGGCTGTGCTCAGCACCAAGCTGTCGGCCAACACCACCCGGGCCACGCACCACAGTTGGGATCGTGTAATTGCCGCCACTCGTGTACCTCAACATCCCCATGTTGTTGGAGATTTGGTTGAAGGCGAGCAGCAGAAAACCCATATTCATGCCTTCCACGATCGGCCGCAAACCAGTCATGGCAGCACCAACAGCCATGCCCGTGAAACCGTTCTCAGCGATTGGGGTATCGAGAACCCTTAGTTCGCCATATTTCTCGTAGAGGTCTTTGGTGACCTTGTAGCTGCCGCCGTATTGGCCGACGTCCTCCCCCATCACACAAACGTAAGGATCCCGGGCCATCTCCTCATCGATGGCTTCGCGCAGTGCGTTGAAGAGAAGTGTTCCTGCCACGGCTTCACTGTGATCCCGGCTAGTCCGGGGAATGAAGCCAAGCTATCTCAGCCTGTGCAAGCTCAACCGCCCGCTGCGAAGGTAAAGAGCAACAAAACAGACAGCAACATGGCTGGTGACAACAGCAGCACCAGTTGACCGAGGTCATGGGGCGTCATCCAACCATTGCAAGATGAGTTGACGCTAGGCAGGGTTCTGATCCCTGCTCGTAAAAAGACTGCGAAGGAACACCAACGTCAAACCAAGGGCGACAAAGCTTGTGCTGAAGGTGGCGATAAACGACAACCCCACCAGCAGCGTTTTGAATGTGACAGCGATGTTTTGGGCAATCGGTGAGTTGTAGTGCGGGGGGTGCATAGCGAAATACATCACCATCCTCCGACTCAAACCAAGGGCAAGCCAAGCCAGGAAGCCGGCCGTAACGGCCCCCGAAAAGAAGCTCAGAGGCCCCTTTCTCGGGTCCCGCGGTTCTTTAACTGAATCGGATGGCGTGGGGTCGGTCATGACGCAATCCTCACGCCATCGCTTCGCAACGAACAAGCCCAAGAGCTCAAGCCAGCTGTCTTGAGCTTTGGAGCCAGATCGGCAGCAGCCTGATCACAGTGGTCTTGATCACGAAACAGGGCAAAACAACTGGGGCCCGAGCCGCTCATGGCAACCGCAAGAGCATTGGGGAGCTCTTGTAGCAGCTGAATCGACGCCTGTACCGCCTTCGTTTCCGGTGCCACTACCACCTGCAAATCATTCCGGAGAGGCGGTGGGCACCCAGCCCGTAGTGGCTGAAGCCATGGGGCCTCCCGCAAGGCCTGTCGGCGCTGCTCAAACGCCATCTCGCCCTGCAGGTAATTCGTTCCACTGATCTCCTTACAGCGTTGATAGGCCCAGGGGGTGGACACACTCACAAAGGGATCCTTCACCAAGAGCACAGCCAATCCCTCAGGTGTTGGAGCCACAGGCTCCAACACTTCACCACGACCAAAACAAAGCTGAGTTCCACCAGCTACACAGAAGGGCATATCCGAGCCGAGTTCAGCAGCCATGGACTCGAGAGCTGCTGGGGGATGACCCAGCCCCCACAAGGCATTCAGTCCCACCAGCGCCGCCGCACCATCACTCGAACCACCTGCCAAACCTGCGCCAATGGGAATTCGCTTCTCCAAATGCATCGAGACCCCCAGCTCGCTGAAACCCGACCGGGCCCGCAGCAGCTCGGCCGCTTTCAGCACCAAGTTGTCGGCACCAGTGCTCAGGCTGGGATCGTCACAGCTCAGCGTGATTTGTGCGTCAGCAGTGTTGGTGAACTGGAGGCAATCCGCCAAGTCGATGCTCTGCATCACCATCGCCAATTCATGAAAGCCATCAGAACGCAGTCCCAACACCTCCAAGTGCAAATTCACCTTGGCCGGTGCCGTCACAGTGAGCATGGCGATCGGAAGGCGATTCAAACTTCTTGATTCAAACCCCTGGCGAGGGCAACCCAGGACTCAGCGGCCACCTCTTGGGGACGCTGCTGGAGGCTGATCCCCACCGAGGCCGCCAAAGGTTCCAAAACCTGAGGATCAATCACGCTGCCCAGGGTGTTGCGCAACATCTTTCGCCGCGCCTGAAAGGCCCGCCTCAACAATGCTTCGACGCGACTCGCAAGGTCGAGACCAATGCGCTTCTCTGGGGGGAATGGCTTGAGCAGGATCACTTCCGACTGCACCTTCGGTGGTGGCTGAAAACATCGGGGAGGAACGGGGCAGACCAAGGAGCAATCCGCCAAGAGCTGCATCCGAACACTCAAAGCACTGAAGCTGCTCCGCCCTGGTTTGGCGCGAATCCTCTCGGCCACTTCCTTCTGTACAAGCAGCACAAGACAGTCGTAGGTGGGCTCAACTGGACGATCGAGATGCCCGACCAGACGTCCCAGCAAAGGCCCTGTGATGTTGTACGGGATGTTGGCAACAACTTTGTTGGCGAATCCGCCATCCTCCAGGTGCAGCGGTGCCTCCAAGACATCGCCCCCGCGCAGGCTGAACTTGGTGTCGGTTCCGAAGCGATCGTGCAGACCCTGCACCAAGTCGCGGTCCAGTTCGATCGCATGCACTTGGGCCGCTGGTGAGGCCAGCAAACGCTCCGTTAAAGCACCACGACCAGGACCCACCTCCAACACGCGGTCGTCTTGTTGAAGACGGGCGGCTTCAACGATCTGATCCAGCACCCGCACATCACGCAGCCAGTGCTGACCAAAACGCTTACGGGCGGTATGGCCTGAAAAAGACATCTCGGTTTCTGGATCCCATCACTGTGCCCTAAGCCGGAACGAGCGAGTGAGCCCACACACCTGCACCGTTCAACTCAATTGATGAATGGCAAACCTACGCACCCGTGTCATGGAGCAGGACAGGTCGACGAGCGCTAACACCACCTGAAGGAGCTGGTGATCAGCGCCTGGATGCTCGGATCTCCAACAATTGATCGCCCGCGCTAATCGGCGACGCTTACGACTGTGAAAAGCATCCAAACCACCACGGTCATGCCGTCGAGCCGTCCGACCTTTCACCTCCACGACCAACAGGCGTTGATCTTTTTGCAGCACCAAATCGAGTTCACCCCAACGGCAAAACCAGTTCCGATCCAGCAATACCCATCCCTTCGTTTGCAAGAGCTGGAAAACGATCTCTTCCGCTCGATCTCCCTGAATCTGTTGCTTGGTCAAATCGTGATGCCCTAGACATTCCCCTCAATTCCCAGGACGTCACGTCTCACCCGTGTCCGCATCTGTACTGACTGAGTCGGTGCTTAAAGAGACGGTGCTGACTGAGACGGTGTATTCAGAGTCGCCCTAGGGTTAGGTCATCACGGGATGGAACCAATGCGTCGCCGACCGCTGGCTTTTTTAGCTGCATTGCTTCTTCTGCTAACGCCTCTCCTTTACTCTGCAGCGCCAGTTAGCGCAGCGGTGGATGTCGCCAAACAAGTCTTAATTGGCGCTGATTACGCAAACAAAGATCTCGCCGGCGCCACCTTTAACCTCAGCAATCTCCGAGAAGCCGATCTCTCAGGCTCCGATCTCCATGGAGCCAGTTTGTACGGGGCCAAGCTGCAGGATGCCGACCTCAGCAACACCGATCTTCGTGAAGCCACGTTGGATTCGGCAGTGATGACTGGAACCAACCTCAGCAATGCAGTGCTGGAAGGTGCCTTTGCCTTCAATACCCGTTTCAAAGATGTGGTGATTACGGGGGCTGACTTCACCGATGTGCCCATGCGCGCTGATCAGTTGAAAAGTCTTTGTGTTGTGGCCGACGGCACCAACCCCGTCACCGGCCGGAACACCCGCGAAAGCCTTGGCTGCAGCTGAACCATGAGTTTCGATTCCCGCAGCTTGGATCGCTTGCGTGATCTGGGCAGGAGCTTGCCGCAACGGCTTCCTGAACCCAAGCCTTCGGTCTCGCCCAAAGCGAGTCAAGTGCGCCACAAAGTTGAAACAGAGCAAGATCCCGACGCCCTGTTTCGGGAGCTAATGCAAGTTAGCCGTGACGGGCAAGTGCCAGAGCACTTGATGGCTCGTCTCAAGCAACTCGAAGAGCAGCGCTCGCCTCAAACACGCAGCTCCCACGCTGCGTCCGCAGATGCAGCCAACTTGCCTCCACTTCCCAAAACCCAAACCGGACAAGGCAAGACAACCCGACCCAAACGCCCCAATGTGCCCGCAGGCAGCGAGGAAGAAACCCTCTATGTGGCCTTCAGCCAATTGCTGCTCGAGGACGACGAGACCAGCGATTGAATCCCTCACGCTGCCGAATTTTGGCGGTGGGCAAAGTCCGCCGCGATTGGATTCAAAAGGGAATTGACTTGTATTTGAAGCGCCTCCCAGGGCTCACCGTTACTGAGCTACGGGACAGCTCACCCGAAAAAGAAGCAGACAGCATCCGCGCGGCATTACGTCCGGATGAAACCTTGATTGCCCTGATGGAACAAGGGGAGTGCTTGGGCTCGATTCCCTTTGCAAAGCGCTTAGAGCAGTTCGAGAACGAACGACTTGTTTTTGTGATTGGTGGTGCCGATGGACTCACCGCCGAGCTCAAGTTGCAGGCGAACTGGCAACTCAGCTTGTCGCCACTGACCTTCCCCCATGAATTGGCTCGACTGATGCTGGTGGAACAACTGTTTCGTGCCCAGTCAATCGTGCAGGGACGTCCATACCACCGCGCCTAACGATGAATTCAACCCGGATGGCTTCCTAGGGTTCATCACATACATCCGATGCCCTGAGCACATCCATGCGTCTAGCGCTGCTCTCGCCAGTCCATGGTATATCGATTGATCACATTGCCCGACAACTGGATAATTACCAAGCTTTTCTTGCCCCTTTCCAGCTCCGTCATTACATGCATATTTCGCTTGAAAGCAGTCCGGAATTAAAAGCAAATCTCATGGCATTTGCTGAACAAGAAGGTCACGATATTGTGATCACAAAAAAATCACGACAAACCTGGCGACCTTGCACAGAAAACGCTCTTTGCGAGTTAATCAAAACAGCACTTAAGGACGATACAAAACACGACAAAGTATTAATTCATACCGACACAGATCTACTTTTCACAGGAAAAGTTAAACGTCATTGAAAGAAGCAAGTTGGATCTAAACCATGCTGCACATCGTTGATCATTACCGGCATTTCCATTGATCCGATCACTGCGCCATCTATGTATCGCCCATGGAGTTCTTAAGCAGAACCTTCATAGCGACGCTTTATGAGCTGGCGACCCGATTCCGGCAGGGCACGGTCGTCCCATACACCGGAGCAACAAGCCGTCATGGACACCTATCTCCACCAACCATTGCGCTCTTCATTTCACCTTGGTGCCCCCAAGCCATAGACACGGGGTGGTAGTGCCGCCCCGCTTTTGCTGATCTGTCCAGTCATGGATTGAAAGCTGTTTTCAACCAACTGATTGAGTGAGATTAAAGGCAGATCTAAGAGCAAAACAATAGATAGTGTTGCGCAATAGAATTGAATGCGGGCGTGAGCATAGATAACACTCCCACCGGGGGGTAAATTTCATCATTTTCTATAGCGAATAGGCTTCATGCATTTCTGCATTTCCTAAGGAGATTTAGAAGCTTTAGACAGCATTACTGACTATCTCCACTCCAACCGTGAATAGAGTTCCAAGTCTCATGATATTCATAGTCAGAGGATAATGTCTCTTCAATAAGTTCTAATTCCAAGCCATTCTCAGCAATAACCATTTCAAGGCGGTCTTTCGTCTTGTCCCATTTATCAGTGTGATTCCAATCATGGACCTGTTGTTTTAAGTAGTCTAATGCTTCTTTATGAGAAGGGAATGATTCTAATTCGTTAGCATCATCTCCATCATCCATAATAACAGTAAAAGTGCTAGTCATAATAAAGAAGAAAAACTCAGGATTTCCACCAAGGGGCTACTTATTCCAGAAGATAGCAATATAAATAACTAGGCTAACAATAAAGAAAGGGAGAAGCTGTTGAGACATTAATGGAACGCACCGCCTTTACAATAGTTAAAGGCTCCGGTCTCTGGCTTAAGGCGCTCATCTCCAATAGGCTTCTCGGAATAAAAAGAAAGCTGAAACTCCAGCCGTTTTTCATAGCAACGATTAAATGAGTGAGCTTGAATCATTCCTGGAATCTGGGTTAACACACCCAGGGAAGCGATAACAGTCCAGATAAATTTGTAGCTCACTTTACTTATAATAATTAATTTATCTTAGAATATCCTCCGACGGCTCGCATATAGATGCAACCACCAAAGTGACATAAGGCACAATAAATCCCATGCAGCTCCTTGCATAAGGGCCTGAATAGTCCTCTAAAGCTTCATCAGGCCTTTTTCTTCACAGGCATAAAGAGCAAACAAAGCAATAAATAAGCAAGACAAAGTCAAAAATAATTAACTCGATTACGCTTTAGACGCAAGCAAACTCCACCACCATAGAGCGGCACATTAGGCATTACCGAGAGACGACTTTCAAGGCACTTGACTTGTCAATACAATTGCAGTGTATTTTCTTCAATCATAAGAGACAACTGAAATTAACGTCTCTTATCCTTCTCTTTGGCATCAAGTCCGGCGACACTGCTTCATAAGATAGTTGATGGACTCTTTAATGATTAATGTCTCATTCTATCCAGTTAAAGCTGACTACTCCCTTTTGAAGATTTCATGGCAATTAAGAGGGCCAGCCTTGATCTGATTGGCGAAGGTTGGTTTCGCTCTTCACCCCTTTCACCTTATTCTTTAGCGCTCCCTTGTCTATCAATCTACTCTTGACTTTCTCCTCTTCATACATCAAGCAAGAACTGACATCCCCATCAATCAAATGCTTCTTAGCTCTGTTTATCTGCCCTTCCTTTGGATCTCTCTCATTCAGCCGATGAAATATTGAACTTGATAAAGGTATTAAAGAATTGAGTCAACCGTTCAGATTCATTTTGGGCACCCTTAATCCTCGTTGTCTCATAGCCTTAGTTTTCTTCTACATATACTCTTAGAAAGACGACTTCAGGATCACTCTCGTAAGAGATTGGCTATGCTCTTTCATCTAAAACTAATTCTTTAGTGGCAAGGGTTGGCACAAGAGCTGCCGTCTAAAGACTTGGTTCACATCTGTAGTTCCTGTGCTGTTAGTCGTTGATGACTTCCTACCCGTAAAAATAGTTGGGACGCTCAAAATCTTTGTGAATTACACACGCACTAAAGCAGAACGCTGATGCCGATGCTCTGTTCAGTCGCTACCGCGCAGACGGTTCATTACATTCATCACTCCATTCGGAGGAGAGCAAGTCGCTGTTGGAAAGCTATCTGAACAACTACATCAGAGAGGTGTGTTCCCCTTCATTCGTTAATTTGACATTAGATAAGCGCTCTGCAAACTCCTTAAACCCTGGTCTCAGCAGTTACTTATACGAGTGGTGGTGCAATACAAATAACCACCTCGACTGGCACATCGACAAAGACGAGGTGAGCTACCGCGAAAACGGCCGCTACTCCCTACCGCTTCTTTCCACACTGTTCTATCCCCACGTTAGCTGTGCAGGAGGCGAGCTTCTCGTAGCCGACAACCCACCCATGCAGGAAGGCCAAACAGGCCCCCCACCAAGGTTCCGTTCCGTCATTTCCATTCCTCCGGCCGTGAATCGCTTGGTGGTGTTTTCCCCCGGAATCCTTCATCGCATCAACCAACTTGAAGGCGAGCGCTATTCCATTGCCGTCAACATCTGGCAGAGCGAATCCCTCACCACGCAGGATTCAGCACCACCGGCTTGAACTTCTCTACGGCCATCGTCCATCCCCGTGACGACATGGCCTGTAAAGCCACCTTGAACGCCTCCGTATCACCAGTTTTCAGCCAAGCCGCCTTGATCGCTGGCAAATCTTCCGGCAATCGCTCCATCGGCAGCTCCACCAGCAGGAGGCTGTACAACCCAGCAGCCCGCTGCAATGAACCCTCATCACTGCGCTGCCACACCCGAAGCAACAGCTCAAGCGCCAACGCGTGGCCAAGCAGCTGCGGAGCCTCCCCTATAGGCGCCACCTCTGCCTGCGACCGCCCCGCCAAGGGCAGCGCCCGGCGCCCTTGCTGATCAAACAACGCCATTGCAATCAGATACGGGGTATCGGCCATCGCAAACCACACAAGAAACACCATCTTCGCCGGCGCAGGAACAACATGAGAAGTACATTTGTACTATTAAAAATCCGTTGGTGTTGGTCTTGGATTTCCAGCGCATCCCGCGACCACTGCAAGCCAGCCGGCCGCGGCACATCATCCCTTTGGTTAGCGAGCGCGTTCCAGCTGGGTTCCCATCCCCTGCCGACGATTACGTGGAGATGGGCATTGACCTCAATGAGCAATTAATCCGGCATCCCGGCAGCACGTTTTTTCTGCAAGTCAGTGGCGAGTCAATGACAGGAGCTGGCATTCATGACGGTGATTTACTCGTGGTTGATCGAAGCGTGGACCCCCGTCCAGGACGGGTGGTGGTGGCGGTACTCGATGGCGCCTTCACGCTCAAACGCCTCGTCCGTTATCGCGGGCGGCTGCGGCTGGAAGCAGCCCATCCGAACTATCCCGCCCTGGAGTTACACCGCTGCAGTGATGTACAGATCTGGGGCGTTGCCATTCACGTGATTCATCCCCTCTAAAGACAGATGACACAGGTGACAGCACTGATTGATGGAAACAATTTCTATGCCTCCTGCGAACAAAGTCTCGATCCAGCCTTAATCGGCCGGCCGGTGGTGGTGCTCTCCAATAACGACGGTTGCATCGTGGCTCGCAGTGCCGAAGCGCGAGAGCTTGGCATCGCCATGGGGACCCCCTATTTCAAAGCCAGGCGCGATCTAGAACGCCAAAACGTTGTCGTACGCAGCTCGAACTATGCCCTCTACGCCGACATGAGCCAACGGATGATGAGCCTGCTGGAGGCCCATTGCGACGACGTTGAGATCTATTCCATCGATGAAGCCTTTGGACGCCTGAGGCGACCCAAAAACGGGAAGCTCATTCCCTGGGCGCGCCAACTTCGCGCACGGGTGCGTCAAAACTTAGGGCTCCCGATTGCCATCGGATTGGGGGCGAGTAAAAGTCAAGCCAAACTGGCCAACCGGCTAGCAAAAGCGGTCCCCAATCATGCTGGGGTCTTCGATTTCGGGACTTGTCACAACCCCGATCAATGGCTGGAAGCGATTGCGATCGAGGATGTTTGGGGGATCGGAAGACAATTGGCAGCGTGGTGTCAGCGCAGAGGCATCAACAACGCACTCCAACTGCGGGACATGCCCCAAGGAGAGCTAAAAGCGAAATGTGGTGTGGTGGGATTACGGCTTCAGTGGGAACTGCGGGGATATGCCTGTCTGCCCATGGATTTGGCACCCGCAGCAAAACAAGAAACATGCGTGAGCCGTAGCTTCAGCCAACCGGTGACCACCCGCGAAGAGCTGCGCCAGTCGATCGCGACATATGTGGTGCGCGCAGCCGAAAAATTGCGCAAGCAACAGCAACGCACCTCGGCTCTCACGATCTTCACCCGCACAAGCCCCTTCAAGTCCAACTTTTACAGCCGTGCTGCCAGTCGCCAATTGGATGTACCTAGCAACGACACCGCCGTTCTGCTCCAAGCGGCGCTGCCCCTCGTCGACCACATTTTTCGTCCCCACCGTCCCCTCGCCAAAGCAGGCGTCTTGATGCAACACCTCCAGGGCCTCGACACCCTTCAATCCCACTTGTTGGTACCGATGAGTGCCGAGCAACAAGCCAAACGAGAGGGTCTGATGCAAACCATCGACCAACTCAACCGGCGCTATGGGCGAGGCTCCGTGCACTGGGCCGCCTGCGGACTGGAACCCGGATGGGCCATGCGTCGCGACCAGTTGAGTCGTGCCGCAACAACCCGGTTGAGCGATATTCCTGTGGTCCGGGCTTAAGCGTGCTGCAACAGCTGGATCGCCTGACCCTGTGTGCTCAGGAGGAGCACCATGCGCTCGCCATGGGCATTTAAGCCGGTTTGCTCGCGGACCAAATCGGTACTCGCCAACGCCAAACCACAGGTTTCGGTGACGAGCACAGGCAGGGTGCCGCCATGCCCACGCATCCGTTGCAGATCCAACGCCTGAAGGACAGCGCGCTGGGCACGTTCCATCCCAAGCCGCTCCACAAAAGCTGGCCAGAGATCATTCACCGGCAAAAGCGCAGCGAAGTCGAGCGGTGAATCAGCCATTCGCGCTGGTGAGGATCACCACAATTGTGCCCAGGCTGGGAGTCCATGCATCTAAAAAAAAAGATATTGACAACGGGGTAGAACCTGTACAAAGAGGAGGTTCAACCATCACCGTAAAAACAACATTTCAGAGCAACTTGGTTATAACGAGACGAAAAAATAGTCATTAAAGATCAGACAAGGCGTCAATAATCATTTGAGCCTGAACTGGAATGGTTTCCAAGGCATCCTTGTTATCGAGATACGCATCAAACGAGGCAAAGCGTTCCACATGGGGGGAGGCACCATCCACAGCACAGGCCGCGACCCAATCGTCGTCGTCGGGTTTGACAGCAACAAACGATTGGAGTGCTTCCTCGAGGTCACCGCCATCGCCAATGCCTTCACCATGCCAAATCGCTTCAAAAAACTCAGACATCGTCAAGTCAAAAAACGACTGTTGTTGGGGATTGTCTTACCACCATGATGGTCATGCCGGTAGTTGCTCTCCCGCGGAATAGCCGGCGCAACGCTGCTCATTCAAATGAGAAATATGTTTGCGCTCGGTGTAATAGAGCTCCTGATAACGCAGGGCGTCACGATTCAAATCATCGAATAACGCCTGGATTCGCATCTCCATGTCCGTGTCGTCGTGGGGTTCGGTGGCCTGCTGGATCTGATCGATCAGCACAGCAATACACGACTCCAGCGTTTGCAACCGCTGTCCTCCCCATGCCTCCAAGAGATGGCGGCAGCGCTTCAAACTTTTCTGGCGCTCCAACAGCGCTGCTGTGCCACGGAGAAGCTCGAGCGGCTCGGCCAACGAGACGCGTTGGAGTTCGCCCGGTTCCAACAAGGGCGTCAGACGCGAAACCAAAGCACTGTTTTCCAGGAGGAGTTGATCGGTCAATAAGCGGGGGAGATCTATATCATCCAAACCTTCACCGGCATCGTCACAGCGGCTGATCGCCTCCAATCGACCCACCCCCAGATTTGTTTCCTCGAGTTCCGTAATGGCAGCCCAAAGCTGGCGATGGTGCGGAATGGCGAAATCCTCTAACTCCCGCTGACGCAACTCCTGACGAATCACAGCCCGATGGCGCGGGCAGTGCAGGTACAACCGCAGCAGATCGGCTTCGGACCGCTCCCGCTGGCTGATCTCACCAGGCTGCTCATGGCGACTGGATCGGCCATGCCAACGCTGACCCTTCACTTGCTGGCGCAGGTCTTCCTCCAGCTGCAAAGCAAGGCGTCCCTGACCTCCGCTCAGCCGCTCAGCCACCCGCTGGAGGTAATGGGTGCGCACGGCCGACTGGGGCAATTTCCCCAACAAGGCCACCAGTGAACTGACGGCTTGCTGGAATTGATCCGCACGACTCAGATCACGATCAGCAAGGGCCTGCTCGATCTGCCAGTCGAGCCATAGCGGGGCCTGATCCAAAAGCGCCCGGTAATCGCCAGCGCCGTGGTCTTTGAGGAACTCATCAGGATCCTTCCCGGTGGGCAAGTGAAGAACCCGCAGCTCCAATTGGCCCTGAAGCGCGAGTTGCTCCACCTCGCCGATCGCGCGATTGGCCGCACGAACGCCAGCGCCATCAGCATCAAAATTGAGCACGATGCGCTTGCTGTCGCTGACGCGACACAGCTGGGTGATTTGTTGACTGCTGAGGGCCGTACCGAGAGAGGCCACCGCATTGGTGATTCCCGCAGCGTGGAGGGCAATGACATCGAAATACCCTTCGACAACCACGGCGCGGTCATCCTTTCGGATGGCATTGGACGCCTTATCAAGGCCAAAGAGGTGTTTCCCCTTCTCAAACAACTCCGTTTCTGGAGAGTTGAGATATTTCGGCTCGCTGCCATCGAGGCTGCGACCGCCAAAACCGATGACGCGCCCTTGACGGTCGTGAATGGGCACGATGACGCGGTGCCGAAAACGGTCATAGAACCCATTGCCTCCCTTACGGGGCACGACCAATCCAGCAGCTTCGAGCAGGTCCGGAGCCAGCCCCTCCACCTGCTGCAGATGCTTCAGCAGGCCATCCCATTGATCAGGGGCATAACCCAATTCAAATGAGTCCTGGACGGACGGACTGAGTCCACGTTGTTCCGTGAGGTAGTTGAGGGCCTCCTGACCAGCAGGACTCCGCAACTGACTGCGAAACCAGCCGGAAGCGAGGGCCAAAGCGCGTTGGAGCTTGTCGCGACGCGAGAGCTGTTGGCGTAATCGCTCCTGCTGTGGTCCATCAACCGTCTCAATCGGAAGCTGGTAGCGGCGCGCCAGATCCAGCACCACATCGCTAAAACTCTGACGCTGAAACTCCATCAAAAACTTGATGGAGTTGCCCCCGGCCCCGCAAGAGAAGCAGTAGTAGAACTGTTTAGCGGGAGACACCGTCATCGACGGTTTGCTGTCGTCATGGAAAGGGCAGATGCCGACGAACTCGCGTCCCTTTTTCTTCAGAACAACGTGTTCACCGACCACGTCAACGATGTCGGCCCGCTCCTTGACGGCCTCGATCGTTCGTGGATGTAAACGGGCGTTGACCATCACACCATTCTGCGAAGTCGCAGGACACCGCCTACCCCGTGCTTCTGAAATCGATGCCTGACCCTCATACGGCCTCCGCCTGGTGGGCCAGTGAGCAGGCCAAGGGCAGCCGCTCACTGATTCTCAGTTCGCTGGCCTTCAGTTTGATGACCGTCTGCGTCAAGCAGCTGAATGGCCGAATCCCAGTCGCTGAGATCGTGCTGGTGCGCGCCATCATCAGCCTGGGACTCACAGGGGTGAGTTTGAAGTTAGCGGGGGTGAGGCCGTGGGGAACAGCCAAAGCCCGAGGACTGCTCTTCGCAAGAGGGATCGCGGGAAGCATTGCATTGCTGTGCTTTTTTCAAGCCATCAACACGCTGCCCCTCGCCGCTGCAACGGTGTTGCAGTACACGTACCCGACATTCACCGCCCTCGCAGCCCTGCTCTTACTCGGCGAATCCTTGCGCAAAAGGATTGTCGTTGCGGTGCTAGTGGGTTGGGTGGGCATCACGTTTGTGGTTCAACCCGACTGGTTGACCAGTGACGTACGAGCCTTACCGCTAATACCAGCGCTCATCGGAATCGTTGGGGCGCTTTTCACAGCCCTGGCTTATGTGAGTGTGCGCCGGTTATCTGTCACCGAACATCCACTGGTGATCATTCTTTTTTTCCCACTCATTTCTGTTCCAATCACTCTGCCTTGGGTCATACAAGCAGGGGTTTGGCCCATTGGAATTGAGTGGATGTGGCTTCTGGGAGTCGGTGTCTTGACACAGTTAGGCCAAGTTTGGGTGACAGATGGGCTGCGTTGCCTCCCGGCAGCAAGGGCCACGTCGATCAATTACATCCAGGTGATTTTTGCCGCGAGCTGGGGTTGGCTGTGGTTTTCTGAATCCATCAGTCTTTGGCAAATTGGCGGAGGAGGACTCGTTCTGATTGCAACGATTATTAGCCTATCTGCGAAAAAATAATCACTTAACTAGACATCTGAGCAAGCAACAATCAAGGGAAGTAACTATTTAAGCCACATTCAAAAAGGGGGATGTTCAAGCTTTTGCTTCTGACAAAAGCAGAGAATAGAATTGATCGGATCAGACAAATCTCACGCCAAAAATCAACAAATTATCCATCCATGGGCTTTATGCATTGCCCTGCCCCAACGGATACAGCAACCACGACTGTTGATCCTGGTCTGGACCATTCGGCCGCGCGAGCCGCCAGCTCTCGCCGCGCTCCCCCCGCTGCAAGTACACCTCAAATGGACTGTCGACCTGCACACGATCACCGGGCAGCTGCCAATCAAACCGGCCAGAAACCCGCAGGCCACTCTGCTCACCGAGCTTGAGGGCTTCTTGCTCCTCGACGCGCACACGGCTGACATTGGGGGCCACCGACATGGGTGGGAGATTTAAGGATTTTGAAATTGCCGTTTGCGTGAGTTGAATCTGCAGGGACAGCGCCTCGTTCAATAAGGCTCGAGGGGGCTGAGAGCCACCACAGGCCGTCAACGACGAGAGCAGTAGAAGCAAGCAAAGCCCATGGGCCAAGACGCGAAACAGACGGCTTCCTAAATGGAACCGAGAGGCGACAGACGGTGACAGCTGCGGCAACATGACGCGATTAATTCGTTTCTCCATGATCGGCTGGCTGCAAGGACGGCACATGGAGTGCTGGACCCAGGGAAATCGCAGCGGCGTGCTGCTGGTGTGTGCAGGTGTGGGCTATGAGGTGCAACTCACCTCACGCCATCAGAAGCAACTCCAGCCTGACAGTGAACTCATCCTTTGGATCCACCAAGTGCAACGGGAGGACGGCAGCAGTTTATTTGGCTTCCCCAGTCGCCAAGAACGGGACCTTTTTCGTCTGCTCATTGGCGTCAATGGCGTTGGGCCTCAAGCCGGTTTAGCGCTTCTGCATGAGTGCAAACCACAGGGATTGGTTGCAGCGATTAGCGGTGGAGATCTCAAACGACTCTGTCAAGCCCAGGGCATCGGCAAACGCACGGCCGAGCGCCTCGCCGTCGACCTGCGAACCCCGATCGCGGCATTCGGGGGACTCGACCCCCAGCCATCGCTTGTGGAGGGACTGGCCTCCGATCAGATCCCCGAAGCGGGAGAAGACGTTGAAGCCACGCTCGTCAGCCTGGGCTACGACGAACTCGAAATTCGTCGAGCCATACGAGCCATCGCCGATGGAGCCAGTGGTGTGCCGCCATCCAGCGACGATCAAGACGGTTGGCTGCGGTGTTGTCTGCAATGGCTGAGTAGGGAATCCGCTTAATCGGAGACTCCCCGACGAAAAGGGGACAATCAATCGGTAGGATGCATCTTTGTATTGACAGGGCCGCCCCCCGCGCATGTCGCTTGACACCACCGAGAAGCAACAGCTGATCAACACCCACCAGACTCACGGCACCGACACCGGTTCCGCAGAAGTACAGGTGGCCATGTTGAGTGAGCGCATCAATCGCCTCAGCAGCCATCTTCAGAACAACATCCACGACTTCTCCTCCCGTCAGGGGCTGTTGAAGATGATTGGACGCCGCAAGCGGCTTCTGAGTTACATGCGCAGCAAAAGCGAGCAGCGCTACAGCCAGACCATTTCCAAGCTGGGCATCCGCGGCTGATCGGGATTCCTCATGGCTGAGCAACGCAGCCCGCTTCCCTTCGAGCCAAAAGGCTCAGTGAAAGTGGCTAAAGAACCTGCTGGGGCCAAGCAAGAAGCCATTCCCCGTTACGTGGCTGACCGCATGGCCCGTAGAGTTGCTGTGTTCACAGGACTGCCGTCCATTGCGGGCATGGGCGTTTTTGTTGCCAGCTATTTCGTCGTGACACGAGGCATCGCAGACATTCCACCTGGTGCAACGTTGGTTGGATCAGGTTTTTTCTTTGTTCTTGGCCTCGTTGGCCTGAGCGTTGGTGTCTTAACGGCCAGCTGGGATAAAGAACCTGGATCTCTTCTTGGATTCGAGAATTTCAAGCCAAATGTTCAACGCATGCGTGAGTCGATTCGTGCTCAAAAGCAGCAAAAGGGACCCGGAAAAGATCAATAAAACGACAACAGTTGCGGACAACAAAACAAGCTTTGCCACATAAAATCAGCTTTTGAGCGGAAATATCGGGCCCGAAAAATCATGTCTGGATTTATATCAGTCAATCAAACAAGTTTATGGAAACATCAATCCTGAAGCTTATTACTTCAGGAAGCAACGCTGGAAGTTAGCCCAGCACGAGCCGCTTACTACATCGCGCTACAAAAGACTGATCATTCAATGTTTGAACAGCAGCGATGGGATCTCGCACGCAAAATTGTGCACCGAGCCGCACATAACGGACCGAGTCTCCAAGGCAGACTTCAGCGACCACTGGAACTTTCACACCCAGCTCATCACGCTCAGGACGATGTTGCGTCAAGCATTCACGCAATTTGTGTTGTATAGCGATGTCATTAGCCTGATCAGAGGGCAACTGAACAAGAAGCAAAGTGAGATCATCAATAGCGCGACAGTCGTCAATAATTAACTGCACACGTTCATCGCGTCGGTCTACACCTGCCCACACGAGTAAGCGAGCTTCCGCCATCAAATGGTCGGCCAAGCGTGCATAACTCTTGGGGAACACCACAGCTTCACAACTACCAGTGAGATCTTCAAGTTGCAAAATGGCCATGCGATCCCCTTTTCGCGTCGTCACCTGACGCAATTCAGTGATCATCGTGATCGCACTGACCTTGGCTTTATCTGGCTGCTCCTCAAGGGAACCCAATCCAATCGGTGCCAACAGGCGAGATGAAGGAGTGAGCTGTTTCAGCGGATGATCCGAGAGGTAAAAACCAACAAGGTCTTTCTCAAGTCTGAGTTTTTCAGATGGGGGATAGTCCGGAACAGGCGTCGCTTTCGGAGCCATACTTAAATCCGTCGCACCATCGTGCTCCGCGGGGGCAGCCATGAGGTCGAAGATATTTCCCTGACCGCTATCACGATCCTTCGCACGAGAGGACGCCCAATCCAAAAGCAGATCGAGATCCGCCATTAACTGCGCTCGGTTGGCATCAGGATCCATGGCATCCATCGCTCCGCAATGGATTAAAGATTCCAAACCGCGCCGATTCAAAACATTGGTTGGGATGCGATCACACAGATCTGCCAAAGAGCGGAACGGACCATCCTTTTCACGGGATTGGATCAACCTCCGGATCGCACCATCTCCAAGATTTCGAACCGCCGACAAGCCGAACAAAATTCGCTCGCCGTTCGGAGTGAAGTCGATGAGTGAGGCATTCAGGTCAGGTGGCATCACCTCAATACCCATGGCATTGCAATTGGAGATATAACGCTGCACCTTGTCGACGGCGCCAGCATTCACCGTGAGCAGGGCAGCCATATAGGCCACTGGATAGTGCGCCTTGAGATATGCGGTTTGATACGTCACTGCGCCATAGGCGGTGGAATGACTCTTGTTGAAGCAGTACTCGGCAAAGAGCACCATTTGGTCGAACAATTCATCGGAAACTTTCACATCGACGCCGCGCTTCTTCGCACCCTCAACAAAAATGCCGCGATGCTTTTGCATTTCCGACACTTTTTTCTTACCCATCGCCCGACGCAGAAGGTCGGCTTGACCGAGGGAATAACCCGCTAAATCCTGCGCGATCCGCATGATTTGCTCCTGATAAACCATGATTCCATAGGTTTCACTCAAGATCGGCTCAAGAATCTCATGGGCGAAATCAATCGCTTCGCGGCCATGTTTTCGATTAATAAATTTTGGAATCAAGCCAGCATCCAACGGTCCAGGCCGATAAAGGGCCAATATTGATGAAATATCCTCTAGAGATGATGGCTTCAGATCTCTAACAATCTGACGCATTCCGCTCGATTCAAGTTGAAAGATACCCTCTAAATCACCACGCGCGAGCAATGCAAAGGTGTCGGCATCCTGGGGAGGGAGCTTGTCAGGGTCGATGCGTGTCCCACTTGTCACTGCAACGAGTTCCAGAGTCTTGTCGATCATCGTGAGATTTTTAAGCCCAAGAAAATCCATCTTGAGTAAACCCATCGACTCAACATCTTCCATGAAGTATTGGGTGATGACCTGACCGTCGTTATTGCGCTGGAGTGGCACTAATTGATCGAGGGGGTCAGCAGCAATCACAACACCTGCCGCATGGACCCCAAAGGTTTTGTTGGTACCTTCAATCCGCATCGCCATATCAACCCAGCGCTTCACCACAGGGTCAGCCTGGTATTTCTCGCGGAACTCGGGAGTGGGCGACTCATCGCCGATCATGGACTTCAACTTGGCCGGCTTACCCCGAACGACAGGGATCAACTTGGCGAGACGGTCGGCATCTCCATAGGGAATATCGAGCACACGGGCCACATCCTTCAGGACGGCCTTGGATGTCATCCGGTTAAACGTGATGATCTGAGCAACTTTGTCGTCCCCATAGCGTTCAGTGACGTAGTCGATGACTTCACTACGACGCTCAATACAAAAATCGGTGTCAATATCAGGCATTGACTTCCGTTCTGGATTGAGGAATCGCTCAAACAGCAAGCCATTGCTGACCGGATCAATGTTGGTGATCCCTAGGGCGTAAGCCACCAAGGACCCCGCCGCAGAACCCCGCCCTGGTCCGACTGGAATGCTCTGTTCTCTAGCGAAACGGATGTAATCCCACACCACCAGGAAGTAGGTGGGGAACCCCATCTGTTCCATGATTTCGAGCTCATGGGCCATCCGCTCGGCATAGTTTTGAGGGATCGGATCGTCGCCCTTGAGCTCCAGTCGTTCACGCAAGCCCTGTTGAGTGACATCACGGAGATAGGTCACTGCCGTGTACCCATCGGGGATGGGAAAGCGTGGCATTTGATATTTACCGAGGATGTCGTAGTCCTCAACCTTCTCTGCCACCTTGACGGTATTGGCAATCGCCTTCTGAACAACGTCTGGGTCGAGATGGTCCGTAAACAATCGACCCATCTCTTCTTCTGTTTTGATGTATTCCGTGCCGGTATAGCGAAGACGTTTCTCATCGCTAATTAACTTTCCGGTCAACACACAAAGGAGCGCATCGTGTGCCTCTACATCCTGCTTGGTGAGGTAGTGGGCATCATTCGTCGCCACAAGTTGGATGTCTAATTCCTTGGCAATCTTGACGATTTCCGCATTGACGATTCGGTCTTCAGGAGATCCATGGTCTTGAATTTCTAGGTAGAAATCATCTCCAAAAACGTCTTGGTACCAGCGGGCAACATCACGGGCGACCTCTGGACGACCTCGCAAAATCGCTTGAGGGATCTCTCCTCCAAGACATGCCGTGGCAATGATGAGCCCTTCGCTGTAGCGCTTTAGTAGCTGTTTATCGACACAGGCCCGGGAAAAAATGCCACGGCCTCGCATGCCGCGCAAATGGCTGATACTGGTGAGCTTCACAAGGTTGCGATACCCGGTGGCATTTTTTGCCAAAACGACGAGGTGGTATCGCTTCTCCTTTTTCGGCTGAGGGTCATCAATAGAGCCATTGATGACATACATCTCATTGCCAATAATTGGCTTGAGATCGGTTCCCTTGCAAAGCTTGAGCAGCTCGATCGCGCCATACATCACACCGTGATCAGTGAGTGCAATGGCGGGCATACCCAGCTCCTTCGCCCGCTCCACCATGGAGGGCAACTGCGACGCCCCGTCGAGCAGGCTGTAATCGCTGTGGTTATGGAGGGGAACAAATGCCATGGGCCCAGATTAGGGCCCAACGCAAGATAAAGCGTGTCGTCACGCTACCAACCACTACATCTAGCGGCTGTTAAGGCACCAAGGGGGCTTTTGGCCGTTGGGAGAGCACATTGGCTGCTTGCTCGTATTGGTGGGCCACCTGCAGCAAACGCGCTTCCTCGAGCACATTGCCGATCAACTGCACTCCAATGGGCAGACCCGTCTGACTAAAACCGCAGGGAACACTAATGGCAGGCAAACCAGCCAGATTGACTGGGATCGTCAGGAGGTCTGCCAAGTACATCGCCAAAGGATCATCTTTATGGGCCCCAGCTTTCAAGGCCGTTGAGGGGGCTGTAGGGGTGAGCAGCACATCCACCGATTGGAACGCGGCATCAAAATCGCGACGAATCAACGTGCGAACCTGCTGAGCTTTTTTGTAGTAGGCGTCGACATATCCAGCCGACAGGGCATAGGTGCCGATCAAGATCCGCCGTTGGACCTCTTCACCAAAACCTTCAGCCCGACTACTGGACGTCATCGTGGCCAAACTTTCCGATTCGGCAGCCCGAAAGCCGTACTTCACGCCGTCATAGCGCGCCAAATTGGCCGATGCTTCTGACGGAGCAATCACGTAGTACGTGGCAATGCCATCGTTAAAACGAGGGCAACTCACCTCGACCAATTCAGCGCCAAGAGCCTCAAGCTGCGCAGCGGCAGCCTGAACAGACGCTTTCACTTCGCCATCAAGCCCCTTTGCCTCAAAGCATTCCTTGATGACCCCCACCTTCAGCCCCTTGATCGACTGATTAAGACCCGCTGAAAAATCGGGAACTCCCACATTGAGGCAGGTTGAATCACGCGGATCGTGTCCAGCAATGACCTGCAGCAGCTCAGCAGCATCGGCCACTGATGTGGCAAAAGGACCCACTTGATCCAAAGAGCTGGCAAACGCCACCAGGCCCCAACGACTCACCCGGCCATAGGTGGGTTTCAAACCAACAACACCACAAAACGATGCTGGCTGACGGATCGATCCACCGGTGTCAGAGCCCAGAGATGCGATGCAACTGCCGGAGGCAACCGCCGCCGCACTTCCCCCAGAACTACCGCCAGGGACGTGGTCGAGATTCCAAGGATTATGCGTCGCCCCAAACGCTGACGTTTCGGTGGAACCACCCATCGCAAATTCATCGAGGTTGGTTTTACCAACGAGAACAGCTCCGGCCTGCCAGAGGCGCTCCGTCGCGGTGGACTCATAGGGAGGGACAAAGTGCTCAAGCATGCGGCTTGAACAGGTGGTTCGCACCCCACGGGTGCAGAGGTTGTCTTTGATCGCCAGAGGCAAGCCAGCTAGTGGGCCAAGGGTTTCGCCAGCGGCACGCGCAGCATCAATCCGATCGGCATCGGCCCGGGCTCGCTCAACCGTGATCTCGTTGTAAACATTGAGGGAAGACTCAGCCGTTTCCAGCCTGTCGATGTGCTGATCAACAAGCTCACGGGATGAAATGTCACCGTTCTGCAGTTGCTGACGCCACGCGCTGATCGTCATGGTCTTGCGATCCATTGCAGGGCCGACGCTATCAGCCGTCTGTCACCCTTCATTTGTGATGGTGAGTGGTTCACCCCTTCGCGTGCGCAACAACGAGTGGCTGACGGACTGAGGATGCTCTGAACTGATGTCATCCAAGAACGTTGACAACCCAGACTCCAACCCAGCCTTGGTGATGAACGGACCGAACCAGTACGTGACATCTGGACCAGATGTTTGGACCCGCGCCCACCAAGCAACACCTAGGCCATTGGCGAGGCTTCGCAGTGGCCGAATCAGTGGGCTCATTGGGGCAAAGGTGAGTAAGAGCATTTTGACCTGCAAAGAGGCCAAACAGCTCATCAGTTATGGGGAAAGCTTGATGCTCTGATCGAACTGAAGATCCGATTCAGGTTTAGCGCCCGACAAATCAAGCTCAATCGTTGCTGCTGAAGACGTGGATTCCGCTTGAGGAGACTCCGTTTTCAACACATCCGATTGATCAGAAACCGAGGAATCTGACAGCTCTTGATTAAGCGTGACTTGTTCTTCGATTGCGTGCTCAGATGCTGATAGATCAGTGACTGATGCATGTGTTGTTGAGTGACTGGTTGCGGAAGAGTCCGAAGCCAACAACTCAGAAACGGGGGAATCTGTGGCGGGCTTTTTAGTTAAAGCAGCCTCCGATACTGGCAGTAGCGGGCGGGCGACCTCTTGCGTTTTCACTTGCGGACGAACAATCGGCGGCGACGGAGCTTGACCATGAATGTCCTTCATCCAGTTGCGGCGAGCCACCTCGTAGACACACAGCGCAGTCGCCACAGAGGCATTCAGGCTGGGGGTGATGCCACGCAAGGGAATCCGCACCAATTGGTCGCAGTGGCGACGGGTCAGCAATGACAAGCCCTGATCCTCTGAACCAGTCACCAAAACAAGCGGACCCTCTAAATCCACATCCATGAGCGTGACGTCGCCCTCGGCAGCGAGTCCAATCACCCGGTAACCCGAATCCTTGAGCTTCTCAAGGGAACGGTTGAGGTTGACAACACGCGCAACGGGTAAGTGCTCCATGGCGCCCGCGGCCACTTTGGCTGCTGAGCCCGTTAGGCCTGCACTCCGTCGTTGTGGCAACACAAGACCATGGGCCCCCATCGCTTCGGCAGACCGAACGACAGCGCCGAGATTATGGGGGTCCGTAATCCCATCAAGAGCTAGCAATAAGGGGGGCTCACCAAGCTCGGAACAACCCTCAATGAGGGCACTGAGGTCCAAGGTGTCTGCAGCAGCGGTTTGGAGAGCAATGCCCTGGTGAACAGAACCTCCTGTGACCTGAGCAAGCCGCGCCCAGGTGACTTCTTCCACCAAAACACCAGAGGCTTTGGCCTCCCGAAGCAGTTGGAGAAATTTTGGAGCACTGCGCATCTCTGGCGTGCACCAAATTCTGTGGATTGGGCGTCCTGACTCAAGGGCAGCTTGCGAAGCGTGGCGTCCCCAGATCAAATCGTCTGCGGGCGGCGTCGAAGCTTCGGCCTCGGGTTGTTGCTCGGACCGCTGGGATCGAGCACCAAAATCGTTGAAGCGGGGCCGTTCGGACGACTGGCGACGCTCATCGCCAGAACGGTATCGATCGGGCGCTCGCTCAGAGCGATCACGAAAGCGTACCTGGGACGGTCGATCCGAACGGAACCGACTCGGAGCTGAGGACCGCCCACGTTGGTCATCACGGCGTTCATAGGGACGCTTGCCATCCTCATCAGTGCGACCGGAGAAGCGCGGAGCACGATCGTCACGACGTCCATAGGGGCGCGATCCCTGCTGATCCCTCTGGCCATAGGAGCGTGGGCCGGCACTATCGCGGCTGTCACGACTGTCACGGCGTCCGTAGGAACGATCACCCGAAGACCCACTACTAGAGGGCCGGTCTCTGGGAGAGCTGTTCTTGGAAAAGCGATCGTTCGTATAACGAGCACCCGATGGGCGATCACCGCTCGGGCGATCGCCCGACGAGCGGGTTACGGAGTAGCGGTCGCTCTTCGAGCGATCGCTGTAGGGCCGAGACGAGGGGCCACGATCGCGAGAAACACGGTCGTTCGTAGAACGGTCGTTCGAATAACGCTCAGTTGATGAGCGACTGCTGGATGGTCGATTCCCATAAGGACGATCACCGCTCGGGCGATCTCTTGACGGACGGCGATCGTCATATCCCCGCTGCGATCTGCTGTCGGAATCACGGCTGGAATAACCAGACGACGGCGGGCGTCCTCCAGACGAAGGCGGGCGTCCTCCAGGTGAGCGACCACTGCTAGCCCCTCCCTGGCGACCATCGCGGGAGGGGCCGCCGGAACGACGTTCAAAGCGAGGGCTCATGGAGTTGGGGGCGGGGTTATCGAATTGGATCCGGCCATCTCCAGTTGATCGAGGAGCTCAGCCAGCCGGACTGGATTGTTCAGAAACAGCCAGCCAACCATTGTCTCAAACCCTGTGGCCCTTCCATACACAGCAGGGTCGGCTCGTCGAGGACCACGCCCCGCACTGTTACGACCCCGTCGGACCAGATCAAGCTCGTCATCGTGAAGCAAATCTTGCTGTTCAAGCCACGCCAAAAGATTCGACTGGGCATCAGCGCGAACCTCGGCGACGACAGCCTTATGCAACGCATCGGAGCGTCCTGGACGAGCTCCCAGACGAAGGCGCTGGTGAAGCTCCCAAACCGCATCACCAATCCAAGCCAACTGAAGCGGCCCCAGCTTGTCGGCTCCACCACGGCCAACTTGGGCTCGAATCCAATCGCTCAAGCTGACAAATTGGTGAGAGCTGTCGGCACATCATTCACAAGGTGAAGAAACTCCTCGAGTCGCACCAATTTGATGGTTTGTGCCACGCGCGTGTTGCCCACAAGTTGAAAGGCCCGTTTGGAGTCGGTGCACTGCTTAGCGAGCTGAACCAAGGCACCCAAACCAGACGAATCGACAAAGTCGATTTTGCTGAGATCGAATAAAACGGGAAGTTTGTTGGCTTTCAGCACATCCGATGCATATTCCGAAAATTGTTTTTCGGAATATGCATCAAGTTTCCCAGTGAAATAGAGCACAAGACATCGACCTTTTTGTGCAAACCCGCCTCGGAGTGAAACGGTGAGTCGTTGAAGCTCGCTGATGGGTTCAAGCCCCCGGGCATTCGGCACGAATTGTAGTGATGGTTTCAGCGGTCAACCACCTACGCGACGCCGTTCAGACATCAAGGCAACGAATCGGGAAAAATGATGGTCTGCGTCGTGTGGACCAGGACTGGCTTCTGGGTGGTATTGAACGCCAAAGATTGGTTTCTCACGATGGGCGATAGCCGCGACAGTTCGATCGTTGAGATTCAAATGGGTGACATCAATCTGATCGGACGCCAGGGACTTCGCATCCAAAGCGAACCCATGATTTTGGCTCGTGATCTCCACCTGACCGGTGGTACCGCAAGGATGGTTCAGGCCTCGGTGGCCATAGGCGAGCTTGAAGGTGGACCCCCCCAAGGCCAAACCCAGAATCTGATGCCCCAGGCAGATGCCAAACAGAGGGAGGTTGGGCTCCTTCAGGAGATCCTGGGCCAAAGCAATTCCCTCGGTCACAGCGGATGGATCACCAGGCCCATTCGAAAGAAAGACCCCATCGGGCTGATGGGAGCGAACCGTTGCAATGTCGCTGTCTGCTGGCAGAACCGTGACCTCGCAACCATGGGCCACAAGACGTTCGAGAATGGCCCGCTTAATCCCAAAATCGATCGCAACCACCTGGAACGGCCGATCGGGATCGGATTTGTTTTCTAGGCGCTGATCGAAACCCACGCGACAGGCACTGGTCCAGCGATAGGTGTCTTTGGTGGAGACATGACTGGCCAGATTCAATCCCTCCATCGAAGGAGCGGCCTTGAGTTCCTCAAGCAAAGCAGCCGGGCTGCGGCCATCACTACAAATCACTCCATTCATCGCACCGCAATCGCGGAGATGGCGAACGAGGGCGCGCGTATCGACACCACAAATACCCACAAGTTGATGGGCGTCCATCCAAGATTCAAGGGAATCCTGGCTGCGCCAATTGCTGAAATTGGGTGACAACTGCCGAGCGATGACCCCACGGGCATGGGGAGAGTCAGCCTCCTGATCGTCGGCATTCACGCCGGTATTTCCGAGCTCGGGATAGGTGAAGGTCACCAGCTGTCCTTCATAGGAGGGATCGGTCAAGACCTCCTGGTAGCCGGTCATCCCCGTATTAAAAACAACCTCTCCAACCGCTGTGCCGCGGTGTCCAAAGCCCACGCCGGTCAGGACCGTGCCATCAGAGAGGACGAGGTGCGCTTCGCCGGATGGGGAATCAGGCATTTGGACCGCAGACATGATCATGTGCCGTTCATTCTCCATTTCCATGGGATAAGGCTTGCTGAAGATCCTGAAGTTTTTGCCAAGGCAGGCCGCCGCTGAGTGTTTCGAACGCTCGTCGGGTTGCTGCTTTCAGATCGAGTTCAGCGCCAGCCGCCCAGAGGACCAACGCTGTGTTGAACGCAACAACATCCATCTGGGCAGCGGTGGCCTGACCCTTCAGGACATTCTCAAGAATGCGCTGATTGTCTGCCAAATCGCCACCCCGCAAGGCCTCTAAGGGGGCCGCCGCTAATCCCACATCGTCTGGGGAAACAAAGCGTGTCGCAATCGGTTGTCCTGCCTCAACCATGCGTAATTCGTTCGTTCCTGCCAGGGAGGCTTCGTCCAAGCCGCCAGCGCCATGCACCACAACGGCACGGTCCAAGCGCAGTTGATCAAGGGCGCCAGCCATCGGATCGAGCAGATCAGCTCGCGCAACCCCAAGCACTTGTGCTTGGGGTTGAAGCGGATTCACCAAGGGGCCCAGCAGGTTGAACACAGTGCGAACGCCAAGACTGCGACGCAGGGGCGCCAGGTTGACGAGGGCTGGATGCCATGCCGGAGCGAATAGAAAGGTGACTCCCGTGGTGGAGATGGCATTCACAACGGAGGCCAGCGGAGCTTTGAGGTTGAGGCCTAACCCCTCCAACACGTCCGCTGAGCCCACCTTTCCACTGGCACTGCGATTGCCATGTTTGGCCACGTTCACCCCACAGGCGGCAGCCGTAAAGGCCACAGCCGTGGAAATGTTGAAGGTGTCAGCCCCATCTCCCCCGGTGCCACAGGTATCCACCATCGCTTGATCCGGTCGAGCACAGGGCAGCGGACAAGCACCACGCAGCACAGAGGCCATGGCTGCCAATTCATCAGCCACCATCCCCTTTGCCCGCAAAGCGGCAAGAAAGGCACCGGTTTGTACCGGAGACAACTCCTCCGCTAGCCAAGCCTGCATCAAGGAAGAAGCTTCGGGTGCCGAGAGATCACGCCCTTGCAAAAGCTGTTCGAGACGCTTGGACCAAGAAGACGCGTCGGGGGTTACTGCAGCCATGACAGCCAGAAAAAAACCCGGGTGCGATGCACGCCGGGCCAGGTGATGGGGACATCCCCACTATTACCAATTCGCTATGGGCTTGCCAGGGTCAACGTCGGCAAATGCCTAGGTTGTTCAATCAAACGGATCTCCGCATGGCCGCATTCCGTCTTGATCTGATTGGCCGTTATCTACGACCCCATCGCAAAACGGTGGTCATCGGAGCCATCGCGCTCGTTCTGGTCAATTTCCTCAGGGTGACGATTCCCCTTGAGGTTCGCAATGTCGTTGACGAGTTACAGCAAGGGTTTTCTTACGCAGGGATCCTCCGGCAAGCGGGCTGGATCGTTGTACTCACCACCACGATGGCGGTGATTCGATTGATCTCACGCCAACTGGTCTTTGGGATTGGACGCCAAGTGGAGGTGGATCTAAGGCAACGGTTGTTTGAACACATGTTGCGGCAGGAGCCGAACTGGGTTCAAACAACCGGTAGCGGCGAAGTGATCAGCCGGGCCACCAGCGATGTCGAAAATATCCGCCGATTGCTGGGGTTCGCGATTCTCAGCCTCACCAACACGCTTCTGGCTTACACCATGACATTGCCGGCGATGCTGGCGATTGATCCCAAACTCACCTTGGCTGCTGTTGGGCTCTACCCCTTGATGCTTGGCACGGTGCGCTTGTTTGGTGGTCGGATGATGCGCCAGCAGCGGGCTCAACAAGAGGAACTTGCGGGATTAAGCAACCTGATTCAGGAGGATTTATCCGGGATCGGAGCGATCAAAATTTATGGACAGGAAGCGTCCGAACAGGATGCGTTTTCGAGTCTTAACCGGCGTTATCGCGATAGTGCCATCCGCTTAGCCCGGACCCGCAGCACACTTTTTCCTCTACTTGAGGGAATTTCATCGATTTCGCTGCTGCTGCTGCTCGCCATCGGCAGCGGGCAACTCGAAGCTGGAACGCTCAGCATCGGCGGTCTGGTTGCTCTGATTATTTACGTGGAGCAATTGGTTTTTCCCACGGCGCTGTTGGGATTCACCCTGAACACCTTTCAAACGGGTCAAGTGAGCCTTGAGCGCGTTGAGGAACTCCTCCAACGCGAGCCCGCCATCCAGGATCGAACCACCACAACCTCCATCGCCAAGGAAGAACATCAACCCCGCGGTCGGTTTGAAGCTCGCAATCTCAAAGTTCGCTACGACGGTGCTGATCGCGACACCCTTAACGGACTGACGTTCTCGATCGAACCCGGCGAATTGGTGGCTGTGGTTGGCCCCGTTGGCTGTGGGAAGACAACCCTGGCCAGGGCCTTCGGACGCATGGTGCCTGTGGGGGAAGGAGAACTCTTCCTCGATGGAGTCGATATTACCGATCTCGCCCTTCAGGAGCTTCGCCACGAGGTTGCCATCGTTCCCCAGGAAGGATTTTTATTCACCAGCACCTTGGCGGACAACCTCCGTTACGGGGAGCCCGACGCCGACACTGCCCAAGTGGAAAGCGCAGCAACCCAAGCCCGATTGGCTGACGACATCAAGGGGTTCCCCGATGGCTACGAGACGATCGTGGGAGAACGGGGAATCACGCTGAGTGGTGGGCAACGCCAGCGCACGGCCCTCGGACGCGCCCTCCTTGTGGATGCTCCAGTGCTGGTGCTGGATGACGCCCTCGCCAGCGTGGACAACAACACGGCCGCAGCGATTCTCGACTCAATACGTGCTCAAGATGGGCGCACCATTGTGATGATCAGCCACCAACTGTCGGCAGCTGCTGCCTGCGATCGGATTCTGGTGATGGACAACGGCCAGATCGTTCAACAAGGCCATCACAATCAACTGATTCAGGTCGCTGGCGTGTATCGCCGTCTTTGGGAACGGGAGCAAGCGGTGGAAGGACTCGACGCGGTGGCTTCTTAAAGAAGTAGGACACGGGCCTACCAAAGAGGCCATTCGGGGCTTAGCTAAAGCCAGGCGAATGAATGTCATGACAGGCGGATCCCCCCTAGCGATGCGCTGCACGCTCTCTTTCGGAGACATCTACGGCCAAGTTTTGGCATGGATGGTGGTGATCTTTGTCAGCCTTGCTGCCGGATTAGCGCTGATGGGATCATCACGTCCCTTGTTTGCCCTGGTGGGAGTTGGTTTGATCCTTGTGCTCAGCCTTCCCTTTTTGCTGTTTGCCTTTGTCACCACCCTGCTTAACCACATTCAGCTGGAGCCAGTCACCGAAAAAGAAGAGGCTGCTTAGGCTCGAGTCCACAAACGATTCACCATGCTTCCTTCCTGGCTGTCTCCCGGCGGCAGTGACGAGCAACAGAATGCTGCAGTCCACGCGGTTTTGGGGACACCTTTACGGGCACCATTAATGGATGACCAAGAGGAAGCAGTGTTTGCTTGCGGATGTTTTTGGGGGGCGGAAAAAGGCTTTTGGCGCCTGCCGGGTGTCGTTACGACGGCCGTGGGCTACGCCGGTGGAACCGTTGACAATCCCTCCTACAACCAAGTGTGTTCAGGACGGACTGGACACACAGAAGTGGTGCGCGTGGTTTGGAGCACCCCGGCGATCGACTTCAGCGATCTTTTGAAATTGTTTTGGGAGTGCCATGACCCAACCCAAGGCAACCGCCAAGGCAACGACACGGGCAGCCAATACCGTTCAGCTGTTTACACAACCACAGAGCAGCAATTACTCCTCACCAATGCGAGTCGAGAGGCCTATCAAATTGAATTAAACCAGCGCGGTTTCGGCTCGATCACGACGGAAATCTTAGCCAACCAGACTTTTTTCTTTGCTGAGGATTACCACCAGCAATATCTGGCCAAACCTGGCAGCCGCCCCTACTGCTCAGCCATGCCGACCCAAGCGTTGCTGGGCGGTTTTTCAGGTTCGGCCTACAAATTGCCGAACAAGGTGTGGGACAACTACGACTGGAGCATTCAGCACTGCGTTCTTCGCGGCGATAACAGCCCAATACCGATGAATTGACGCGAAGCACATGCCAAATCAATTGTCCGATCGTCAAGTCATTTCTGCCATTGCACTCACATTGGTTGTGGTGATTGGCTTGGTTGCGCTGAATGTGAAGCCAGAACAAGAGCGTGAGCCTGGATTGCTCTGGCGGGACCAGCCCGACCAACCGGCGAATTCGTTGGCCATCTGAACCAATCGCAGGGCAGATTTAAGTACCGATGCCATCGTGGAATGACTAGAGCGCCTCGAACAACCCAGTGAGTGCGCAACGACCTGATCAATCAGAGCAACGGCGTCTGCATCCCCTTCCGAGGGGATTGGTTGAGCTGTACGGACTCATTGCTGTGCTCGTTGTGCTGATTCCTGAGTGGATCGCCGACGGAACCATCAACTTGGGGCAGATCAATGGGGTCGATTCGCTACCGATGCGAGCTCGGGCATGGCGGACTTTGCCTGAACTCCGATTGGCCTCAATGAGCATCAGCGAGATGCGCAGGTTGGCGCGCGAGATGCGTCTTCTGCACTACGCCATGGACACCCGCACCCGGCTCAACGCTCGGCTTCTACGACGACTCAGACGCCGGAATGCACTGTGATAGCTTTCATCTGACGGGGCGTGGCGCAGCTTGGTAGCGCACTACTTTGGGGTAGTAGGGGTCGTGGGTTCAAATCCCGCCGCTCCGATTGAGTCACCGACTTAAACACCAGTCATACCGGGGGATCCGAAAGGGTCCCTTTTTTGTTGGTTCATCAGTGTTCTGGTCCATTCCGGTCCAAAATCAAGGGTTTTAAGACGGTTTTTAAGTACACAGCATCAGTGAGTTTGAGGCATACTCGGATCAGCCGAGAAGTCAGTGATGGACAGAAATTGGATCACCTTCCTCAACAAGAAGCTGGACCGTTGCACCATCAAATCACTGCCTGATCGACAGGCTGTGTATTTAGTCGCCACACTGCCTTGCAAAACGGAGCCGAGCAAGAGAAAGCAGCAGCAAATTCCGACAGGTCTAAAGGTCCGTGATTTAAGTACACCTGATAAGGCCAAGGAGCTGGCGTTCCGCCTGGACGAGGAGCTTTCGATGGGCACTTTCAGCTGGAGCAACTGGAACAAAGACAAGATCACCAGCAAAAAAGACAGTGCTCCACGTGATTCGATCCTGTTCTCAGAGTTGTGCCAGGCGATCGAGGCACGCTTCGATGCCTATTACCCAGACGAGCCCAAGACAGGCGCGGGCATCTACACCTCTAAGTACAAACCGACGATCAGCCTGTTCAGAAAGTTCTATGGCTGTGCTGATCTAGAGGCGATCTGCCAGGTGATTCAGGAAATCGAGTCACCGAGCAGTCGGGAAAACTTCGGCTCGATCGTCTCAGTCACCCTTGATCACATGGGACTGAAGTGGGATAAGCAGCCACTGTTCGATGCCAAGAAGGGCTACACAATTGCTCAGCTCACTGAGCGGGACATTCCCAGTGATGACGAATTGCTGGCGATCTGGAGCAGCATCGAAGATCCACGTTGGAAATGGGTGCATGGCATGAGCATGGCCTTTGGCACCAGGCCCAGCGAACTACTGAGCGTCGAGTTCGAAGATGAGGTGATCAACGTGATCACTTACAAGGCAAAGATTCCTTATTTGCGAGAGGCATGGGCGCTGCCAGACGAGTGGATTGAAGAGCTCAACCTACGTGAGATTCACAAGCCCACCTGCTATCGCTTGAACGTCGCCAGGCAGTACTCCGATTACATGGATCGCAACAAGCTCAAGCACTGGCCGCTGTACAACCTGCGCCACGCCTATGCGATTCGATCGCTAGTGCAGGGAATTGAGATCAGTACTGCTGCAAGACTGATGGGTCACACAGAATCGACGCATAGAAAGCATTACCAGCTCTGGATTAACAAAAAGAACATGCGTGCACTGAGGGACAAGCAGCGCGACAAGTTCAAACGCGCTTGAGGTACTGACTCATCACCTTGCTGCGGTAAAACTTGTAGCGAGCACGCTTGATGGTGCCGACATTACGGATGCAATCACCAGCAATGGTGCCTTCTGCCATCAAGTTGCGAAGGTGACGGTCCCTACAGCCCAGCATCGAACAAGTGTCCTTAACATGAATAAAAGAGATCAATAAGTCAATTAATTCAAACATTCAACAAGACGAAATCAATCACAAATCAATCCCCAGAAGGCCAACAACAAATGGGAGATTAAGGGTGGGTTAAGCAACTCTTGATAAAAAATAAACAGCTAGAGTAAATAGGCAGATTTCAATGCCGCCCTATAGAAGGCCCTAACGATGGTCAAATCAGCATGACCACGTCCTTTTTCGACATTTCTGATAATGCTCGTGTACTGGTGGCTGAAGAAAACATCGCAGCAGAACATTCACTATGCAAAGTATTAAACGACGAAGGCCTTATAACGACTGCTGCCAACGCTAAAAATGCTCGAGACTTATTAAAACAGGAAGTTTATGAGTTGATCATTCTAGATCGCAAACTAAAAGGAATCAATGTTCTCTCCTTGGCACGATTCTTCTTGTTCGGCGCTAGAGACGTTTGGTTCGTGGTGGCATTACCGGTGTTTTTGGAGGAAGCGCTGGGCTTGAACTTCTCGGAAATCGGCGGATTCCTGGGGCTTTGGGTTGTGGGGTACGGGATCGTCCAAGCATCAGCACCGGGCTTGCGACGATTCTGGAGACAAACCCAATCTCCTGGTGCCTCTGCCCTGTAATTCTGGAATGCCTTATTAACAGCAGTGCCGGCTCTTTTAGCTGTTGCGCTCTGGCGCGAGGTGGATGTATCGATTGCGATTACCGCTGGTTTGACTCTGTTTGGAGTGGTCTTTGCCATGAACTCTTCGATCCACTCGTATATGGTTCTTGCCTACACAGATTCCGAAAGCGTAAGCCTGAACGTCGGTTTTTATTACACGGCCAATGCAGCTGGACGATTAATAGGAACGTTACTGTCGGGAGCTATTTTTCTTCTTGGAGGAATGCAAGCCTGCTTGTGGACGTCTTGCTTGCTGGTGGGATTAGCTTGGCTCACCAGCCTTCGCTTACCACCAACTTTGAGATCATCGTCATTACTTCCTATTAATTAATCGTTCTAAGAAAACACCCTTTGAATTGATATAGCATATTAAATAAGCCTTGATCTGGGGGAATTATTGGCCAGGCAACTAAAAATATTCCCAAATCAATCACACTTTAGGGCCTGCAATATATATGCCGATTAATACACTGACTTCAATTGCCGGTCAAACATACATGGATCATTTTAATAACAATAGGCTATTTCTTGGCGCAGACAGCTGTTAACAAGCTGACAGAGAACACATGACAGGTTATCGGTAGAATCTCTATCAGCATAGCGATGGGTGATGCAATCATCACTGCTTTTAGTATTGATTTTAGGAACTAAATCTACTGATGTCTAAAATTAATAGCGAAATAAGAAAAGCTTTATCAAACCTTTCTTTGAAACTATTGTTCAATCTTATTAACAGCAGCCCTAGAAGCCTTCAAAATATCCCCCTTGAGAGGAATAAATCCAAGGGAAGGCGCCTTATCCTGGGAAGCATCGGACAACATGTAATTCAAAATTTGTTTAAGAGAAGAGGTTTTTTCGCCATTACCCGTTTCGTAGGCCAACACCCATGTGAGGGTGGAGATTGGATAGGCACCTTCTTTTGTTGGATTTGGATTTGTACCAGCAAGATATTGATCAAGTTGGATGCTATTTAATGCAATCGCTCCAGACTCAACAGAAGGCTTTAAAAACTCACCTGATTTATTTTCAAGTGCAGCAGCAACAACATTTCCTTTGATAAAAGACTGATTCACATATCCGATCGCCCCCTCGCGGTTTTCAATCACACCTGCAACACCAGAATTTCCTTTGCCGCCTACCCCCACAGGCCATTGAACAGACTTGCCAGTGCCGAGGGTCCACTGAGGCGAAAACGCCTGCATGGAATTCGTGAAAGCTTTGGTGGTGCCAGAACCATCGGAACGATGCACCCAGGTGATGGTTCCAGCTTCACAACCAAGATCTTTCCAATCCGTGATCTTGCCAATGGCAACTTGAACAGCTTGCTGCTGCGTGAGTTTTAAATCACAACCGGGTTTGTTGTATCCGAATGCGATGGTTCCACCCACCATTGGAATTTGAACCACACCCCGTTCAACCTGGTCACGATCAGCTGCCTTGATTGGATCATCCGATGCTGCGAAATCAACGGTTTGATCCAAAAAGGCTCGACGGCCTGAACCCGAGCCAATGGCTTGATAGTTGACCTGGGACCCACCGGATTGGGCCAGATCAGCAAACCAGCTCTGGTAAATCTTCGCGGGGAACGTTGCACCAGCTCCGTTCAGGCGTTTTGCGGCTTGATTGCCACTGCATGCGGCAAGACCCACGCAACATGCGGCCAGCGAAACGCGAACCAGAACCCGATGCGTAGCAGTCATGAATGACGTCCAAGGCTTGAACATCCCCAGAGTAATTAATGCTGTCGCATGCTCCGTTATGGCTGGTTTAAGGAATGATCAAGGATCGCGGAAATCAGAGGTGACACCCTTAGCGACGGGTGTGAACCGTGTGGATGTGGAGTAGCAGTGCAGCCAACGGTTCACCCGTTGCCGATCCTCCGGGGGCACCTCTTCCAGCAGCTGCGATAACTCGAGGGCCCCAATCCGCCGCAGGGCACGGACATCGACATGCCAAAGCGCCTCTGCCTCACGAATCAACCGAGCCCAAGTCCGCGCCTGCTGCCAGTGCCGCAGCCTTGAACGGAGTGGTCGTTGCTGATGGTGCCGGAAGCAGGTCATGCATTCAGATTGCTCAAGCCGGATTCAGTCAGGGCAAAACAACCCAGTCGCTTCGGAGTGATGAAGCAAATACGGAGGCGATAGAGCGTTGATCGGGTGCTGATCAGGTTTTGCTGTCTCCAGCCTCTAGATCCACAGGCGTAACGGGAAACGACAGCTCTTGAATCTCCCGCTCGCTCATCCGTCGAGCCCAGGCCCCTTTGATCGGGTCATTCCAGCGGAAGCCCGCATCACGGGCGAGTTGGCGATCGTCGTACGACACCTTGGCGCGCACCAACTGCCTTGGCTCTAAACCTTGGAGCAACTGTTGTTCAAGGTCTTCACAACGCGCAAATACTTCCGCCAAATAGATGCAATCGGTGAGAGCCCGATGGGCCGCCCAAACGGGAACCCCGTAGGCCAAAGCGAGATCGCGCACCGAAGGCCGTGAACGCAATTGTCGATCAGCCGGCCAACGCATGTCATCCATAGAACACAACCAGGGCTGGGTCACCGCAGGCAACTCGCCTCGCCCGAACCATTGCCGGTCGAACGCAGCATTGTGCGCCACCAAAACATCCGCCGCATCTAAAAGATTTTGAAACCAGCGGAGTCCTTCCTTCCATGGCTGCGGAAGGCGGGTTACCGCTGCTGGGATCCGATTAATTGGCTCTGCAGCATTGGTCTCCGCCGGCAATAAAAATGACTGCTGCGCCAAAACTGCCCTGGATTGCACATCAAACAAAATGGCGCCCACCTCGACGCAATGTTGGGTCTCAGGATCCAAGCCGGTGGTTTCCGTATCGAGGATTAATAGCGTCCTCGGGACGACGCTCGGTGGAAACGCTGCTCGGGAATCGCTCTCCTCAGGTTGGCTGTCCTCAAGTTGAGGAGTCGGTGCACTTGCACGCGGGAATGATTCGGGTGCACTTGCACGCACCGTTGGTTGCAATCCACCCAGCAGATCCAGTTGATCAGCCATCCCTAGAAATCCAGTCCCGACGTTGATTCTGGTGCCCGGTGAACAGCCAAAGCTGCCTAAGGTCATTCACATCGCATCTACAACTATGGGCCTTGCTATCGGTGACCGCTTACCGGACTTCAATCTTGAGGATCAAGACGGAGAGCAACGCTCAAGCGCTTCGGTTCAGGGCCGCTGGCTGGTGCTCTTTTTCTATCCCAAGGACGACACGCCTGGCTGCACTGCTGAGGCCTGTAGTTTCCGGGACAACACCAGCAGTTTTGCAGCGCTGAACGCCGACATTTGGGGTGTTAGTGGAGACGATGCTGTGAGTCATCGCCGTTTTGCCGAACGTCACAGCCTTTCGTTCCCTTTGCTGTGCGACAGGAACAACGCCCTGCGTCGTCAAATGGGTGTTCCCAAGGCCTTGGGGATGCTGCCCGGACGCGTGACCTATGTGGTGGATCCAACGGGGGTGATTCGCCACACGTTCAGCAATTTGCTTGACGGACCTGCCCACGTCCGAGAAGCCGAACGCGTCCTTAAGGAATTGCAGTCCTGAACGATGCAAAGTTGGCGACAGCTCGGAAGCATCTGGCAACTCCGACCGAAGCAGCCCCGGGGATTGGTTGAGTTCATCGGTGGTAGCTATCTCGCGGCCACGCCGCAGGTGAGCTACCGACGCATACTCGAGGATCTATGCAACGCAGGCCTCGCGATCCATGCTTGGGCCTATGTGCCTGGCTTTGATCACCAAAGCCAAGCCAAGGAGGCCTGGATGGCATTCCGACAGGCGCGGCGTCAATTAGAGGATTGCTGTGGGGGCCTCCCGACGGCCTTGCGTTTGGGTCACAGCCTTGGATGCAAGCTGCATCTCTTGGCCCCAGATGGAGGCCGTGGCAGCCATGGCTTGGTCGCCCTGAGTTTCAACAACTTCCAAGCGGATCGCTCAATACCCCTCCTTGGTGAAATTGCGCCAAGGCTTGGGGTCGAAACGGAATTCAGTCCGAGTCCGCGGGAGACCCTACGGCTGATCACCCGCCATTACATCCAAGACCGCAATCTCGTAGTCCGTTTCGGTCGGGATGAACTCGACCAAAGCGACGACCTTCTTGAAGCGCTGAAACAGCGCAAGGCCGATAAAACTGAAACCTTGCAGTTGCCGGGTGATCACCTCACACCGGCCAGTGCCGGATTACGACGCAGTCTGCTTGGCACATGGGCGGATGACCCCAAACGGGTCGCGGTGATCCGCCGCCTCACCCAAACCATTGACCAGTGGGCTGGTTGAGTCAGCCCACTTCTTAAGAGCACTTTTTAAGGGCTCTGGTCAATCCTCAAGCTCGTAAGCGATCGAGCACTGAACGATCTTCCAGGGTGCTGGTGTCTCCCGTGACCTCTTCACCAGCAGCGAGGGCACGCAAAATCCGCCGCATGATTTTTCCACTGCGGGTTTTGGGCAAGGCATCACTGCAACGGATTTCATCGGGACGGGCAATCGGGCCGATCTCTTTACCGACATGCTTCCGCAATTCAGCCTGGAGTTCAGCGGTGGCTTCCCGGCCCGTTTCCAAGGTGACGAAGGCGACGATTCCCTCCCCCTTGAGATCATCAGGACGCCCCACCACCGCAGCTTCTGCGACGGCGGGATGGCTGACTAGAGCGGATTCAATCTCCATCGTGCCCAACCGATGCCCGGACACATTGATGACGTCATCAACGCGTCCCATCACCCAGAAGTAGCCATCGGCATCACGGCGAGCGCCATCGCCGGCGAAGTAGAGATACGAGCCGTCCGCTGGACGGATGTGCTCCCAATAACTCTCACGGAAACGCTGAGTATTGCCATGCACCGTGCGCATCATTCCTGGCCAGGGGGCACGCACCGCGAGGTAACCCCCCTCGTCATCGCCACAGCTGTTGCCTTCAGCATCAATGATGTCGGCCTGAATCCCAGGCAAAGGCAATGTCGCTGAACCTGGCTTGGTCGGGGTGGCCCCAGGCAAGGGGCTGATCATCACTCCGCCGGTTTCGGTTTGCCACCAGGTATCGACGATCGGGCAACGGTCTCCACCAATGACCTCGCGGTACCACATCCAAGCTTCAGGATTGATTGGCTCCCCGACAGTGCCCAGCAGACGCAGGCTGGACATATCGAACTGGTCGGGCACCGACCGCCCGCCCTTCATAAAGGCCCGAATGGCCGTTGGAGCGGTGTAAAAGATCGTGATGCCGTGCTTCTGAATCAACTCCCAGAACGCCCCTGGATTGGAGGGGCGGGGTGCGCCCTCGTACATCACCGTTGTGGCTCCGTTGGAAAGAGGGCCGTACACGATGTAGCTGTGCCCTGTAATCCAGCCCACATCGGCTGTGCACCAAAACACATCGTCATCGCGAGTGTCAAAGATCCACTTGAAGGTGAGATGAGCCCAGAGGTTGTACCCAGCTGTGGTGTGCACCACTCCCTTGGGTTTTCCTGTGGAACCAGAGGTGTAAAGCACGAATAAACGGTCTTCACTCGCCATGGGTTCAGCCGGGCAGGCATCTCTTTGGCCCGATACCAATTCGTGCCACCACTGGTCGCGGCCCTCGACCATCGTCACGTCTTGCTTGGTGCGCTGCACCACCAACACCGAGTGCACGGTGGGGCAGGCACCATCGGACAGGGCAGCATCGACGGCTGGCTTCAGCGAAACAGGCTTGTCTTTACGGAAACCGCCATCGGCGGTGATGACAGCCTTTACATCGCCATCAATCAACCGATCCCGCAACGCCTCGGCCGAGAACCCGCCGAACACCACGGAATGGGGCGCCCCAATACGGGCACACGCGAGCATCGCGATCGCCGCTTCCGGGATCATCGGCATATAAAGCGCCACCAAGTCCCCCTTACCAAGGCCCATGGCCTTCAGGGCATTGGCGGCCTTACAGACCTCGGCGTGCAGTTCTCGATAGGTGAACCGACGGACATCACCAGGCTCTCCCTCCCAGATCAGGGCTGTTTTGTCGGCTGTAGGGCCCTCAAGATGCCGATCGAGGCAATTGAACGACAAGTTGGTGGTGCCACCTTCAAACCAACGGGCGAAGGGAGCATCGCTCCAATCCAGAACCTTATGGAACGGCTCAAACCAGTGCAATTCGCGACGGGCGGCGTCTCCCCAAAAGCTGTCTGGATCAGCCTTCGCCGCATCGGCCATGGCCCTGTAAACCTCAAGGCTGCTAATCGAAGCCTTTGCTGAAAAGCTCGCGGGAGGTTCGAACACACGCTGCTCCTGCAGCACGCTTTCGATCGATGTGTTGGTGTTCGTCAAGGAAGGCTGAACAAGGCGCTTATCGCTCAGGCTAAGGAGCAGATCCATGCTTCTTGCAGACGCTTATCAATCCGTCGAATGCCGTTGAACCGCTTGACTAGGGAAATCGAACTTCCCCTGCAGGGATGACACATCCACCGGTGGCCTGCTTATTTGATTTGGATGGGCTCCTGCTCGACACGGAGCCATTCCATGGGAGAGGCTGGAGTGAGGCCGCGGCCCAGTTCGGCGCCGAATTGAGCCAGGAACAATTACTGCAGCTCAAAGGTCGGCGTCGCAACGACTGCGCTCGGCAAGTGGATGCTTGGCTTCCAACCCCAATTGGCATTGACGCTCTCCTAGAGGTACAGCAACCGATTGTTCGAGCGTTGCTCCCTCAAGCTCCAGCAATGCCAGGGGCGGAACAATTGGTGCAGCACTGCTGCGATCACGGGATCAAAACGGCCCTTGTCACCAGCAGCAGTCGAGAGGCTGTGGCCTTTAAGACCAGCCACCACCCTTGGGTTCGATCCATCAAAGAACGCATCTATGGAGATGATCCGCAGTTGGTCGCAGGAAAACCAGATCCATCGCCGTATTTGCTGGCGGCAAAGCGATTAGAGGTAGACCCAAAAGATTGTTGGGCCTTTGAAGATTCAAATGCGGGAATGCAATCCGCAGGTGCAGCTGGATGCCGTGTCTGGGTCTTAACACCTGGGATCGAAACTGAACCCTTAACTAAAAATCCCTGCCGGATTCACAGTCTTGAAGTTGCCTTGAATCAGCTCGTCAATACAAACGGCTAAGCACGAAACTGGGCAACTCAAGCAAAGCCTGCTTGGAGGGAGAATCAGCCATCCATGCAATGGATTCACGCGATTCATGGGCAAATTTTTCAGCGAGTTCTCGAGTCCGTGGAATGGCTTGAGACGACCGAACGATATCGAGAGCACGTTCAAGATCACCTGTTTCTTTGAACTCACGGTCAATCAATGCACCGAGATCAGGATTCTCTTCAAGGGCATAAAACGTAGGCGCCGTTAAGTAACCCGTCGCTAAATCACTAGCGGCTGGCTTACCTAGCTGCTGATCGCTACCGGTGAAATCAAGAATGTCGTCAACCACCTGGAAGGCCAAACCAAGTTGACGACCAAATTGATAGAGAGAGTCCAGCTGTTCTGGGTTGCATTCACTCAGAACACCAGCAGCTCTGGAGCTGTTGGCAATCAAGGACGCTGTTTTGCAATAGCTTTTTTCAAAGTACGTCTCAAAGCTCTGGGACGTATCGAAGCGGTATAACCCCTGCTTGATCTCGCCATCTGCGAGATCCATGATCACTCTGCTTAATAATTTAACGACATCGAGATCATCGAGGTTGGCAAGATGCCAACTCGCTTGTGCAAAAAGAAAGTCTCCGGCAAGAACAGCAACACGTGCATCGAAACGACTGTGCACTGTATCGACACCTCGACGAGTCGATGCTTCATCCACCACATCGTCGTGAACCAACGACGCTGTATGAATCATCTCGGTGATTTCGGCCAGACGACGATGGCGAGGCGTCAGTGCCCCGTCAGCGGCTAGAGCTCTCGAAATCAACAAAACAATGCCAGGACGAATTCGTTTGCCGCCGGCACTAAACAGATGCTCTGCTGCGGCCTGAAGGATGGGATGCCCCGCACCAATCAGATTGCGCAAATCACCGAGCAAAGTCTCGAGGTCTGTCTCAACCGGTTGCAGCAGCTCGGTGACGGTGATCATGAAACCCCTCGGCGCAGCGATCCTAGTGGCCACAGCTTCAGGATTGCAGCACTTCAAGCCGTACAAGTGGACGTTCTCCAAGCCAGGGGGTAGCCCGCGTCGCAAACCCATCCGGATCAGCCGTGACACAGAAACGGCAGTCGTCGAGATGAAGGCGTTCCCCAATCAACGGTTTCGGAACGCCAAGAACCGCATCGAGTTGACGCGCCACACCCACAGCTGGATCAATGAACTGAACCGACGCCGGCAATAACTGGCGCAGTAATGGCACCAGTAACGGGTAGTGGGTGCAGCCGAGCACAATCGACTCCACAGAGGCTTTCAACATCGGCTTCAAGTACTCCTGAGCAATACGGCGAAGCTCATCGCTGCTCAAGTCGCCGGACTCGATCATGGGCACAAAAGCTGGACAAGCCTGTTCCACCACCAGGGTGCCGGGATGAAGCGCTTCGATGCTGGATCGGTAGGCCTCGGACGCAACCGTCGCAGGAGTTGCCAACACGCCAACCCGATGGGTTTGAACCATGGCTGCCGCTGCTCCGATCAAGCCAATAACCGGCCCCCCGGCCTGGCCCTCTGCCACGTCACGGGCCAAGGCATTGGTGGTGTTACAGGCCATCACCACGGTGGAGACCTGTTGATCGCGTAACCACGCCACCACCTCAGCAGCAATCAAGCGAATTTCAGGGGCAGAACGACTGCCGTAAGGAACACGGGCCGTATCACCCAAGTAAATGCACTGCACCGGGCCATGGCGTTCCAGCACCTGCCGAAGCACGGTGAGGCCACCGATACCGCTGTCGAAAAAGCCCAGAAGCGGTGTCATCGCACCTCCCGCTTGAGGTAGTTCAAGGTGCCCGCTGCAATGGCTAAAGCAAGGCGGCGGCGGTGATCAGCACGGGCGAGGCGCGGTGAATCAATCGCACCGGTCACAAATCCCATTTCCACCAAGGCCGACGGCATGGTGGTGCGACGAATCACGAAAAATCGGCCTCGCCTCACACCGCGATTCGGGGTGCCCGCAGACACATCCATCATCTGTTGCTGCAGGTAAGTCGCCAGACGTCCGGAGCGTGGATCAGAGAAATAGAAGGTTTCAACCCCGTTCACATCAGGGCGTTTCATGCTCAAGGCATTGGCATGAATGCTGATGAAGGCTGTGGCTCCGAATCGATTAGCGAGCGACACCCGCGGCGGTAAATCCACATCGATCTCACTGG
>QCVM01000008.1:0-49041 GCA_003210375.1 Synechococcus sp. AG-686-B21
CCTTACACCTGAACCAATCGACCGCTGGATCGAAGCCTCAAACCTGGGCCAAATCCAACCGCTCTAATAAATGGAAGGGAAAGAAAAAAATAATCAGCAACGAAATTGGACACTACTGACAATTCATTAGAGCCGAATCAACACATCAATTAAGCAAGCGGATCGACGACAGGGGCGAGCTTAAACTCTTCAGACTCAAAAACAGACCTAGAAGAACCGTTTAAAGACGATAGGAAGCTTGCCTGCTTATCAGACAGTGCATCGATAAAGTCATCAGCTTTCTTGACTTGTCTTCGCGAAAGGCCTTCCAACTGATCATTGGAAAGGGAGAGAACCTGACGCTTCGTGAAATCGTTCAAGGTATTCGGTTTCAAGCCAGATATTGAATCAGGGTCGATTGATTTGAGCTTGCCGGGCTTGAAAGAAGAAATTTCTGACCCGGTCAATGTTTTTAAATGTCCTCTGGTCAGGCCGGTCACCGCATCCTTGCTGAGCTTCGCCAATTGGTACGTATCCAGAGCCTTGAAGGTATTTTTGGGCAATTGCTCCACCTGATCAGCGGTAAAGCCTTTGACGGCTTTAGGAGACAACTCAGACATCTGAGATTTCGAGAGGCCTGACACTGCTTGGGCAGACAAATGCTTGACCTGCTTCGTACTGAAACCGGACACAGCTCCATCGGACAACTCCGACACCTGATCTGCAGTAAAACCCTGCATTGCCGATGGTGGCAATTGCTTCACCTGATCATCAGTCAGGGCGCTGAGAGTCTCAGGAGTAAGGAGCGAAATATCGTCAGCTCTTAAATCGGATATATCTGCTGACAGTGCATCAAGCAATATTGATTTAACTGATATCGGTGTTACTGGTGCTGGTGTTGGACTTGGCGAAGGACTTGGCGAGGGACTTGGCGAGGGACTTGGCGAGGGAGATGGCGAGGGAGATGGTGAAGCAAGCTCTGCAATCAAGCCAGGGTCACGAACCTTGCCAAGAGTTGTATCACTATCGTATCGACCATTGTCTTTAACATAAACCTTCAATGTTCGTGAAGCTGCATCCCATTTATAACCTTGCTTTGTTTTCTCATTAAACTTGAAGTCGAAATACTCGCCCGAAGCCTGATCTTTTTTCATATAGACAGGGTTCGCAGTACCTTCTGGCAATATCCAAGACATTGATACAACTTTCCCGTAATTATCTGGATTGTTAATTGTCACAGAAAAATCCATCACACCAGTGAGTGGCTCTAATGACGAAGCTCCGCCAGATACAGCCGAGTCTGAAGCAACCTTAGCGAGCAATGCATCACTAGCTTGCTGGACAATTTTGACGTCAAGATCATAATTTCCCTTAGCAGTACCCTCTACTCCTCCAGTAAACATTTCAATCTGCGTATCTGTTGCTCCAGCCTTTGGATTGCTGATCGCTTTAACATCAGACTGTGCCTGTTGCCCAATTAATGTCAAAGCCTCACCATCGGTCGCCTTATTTGCAACATCCTTAGCAAAGGCCGCAGATGAAGACGCATTTGAAATTTGACCATCTTCAGTTAGATCCTGGCCGAATTCTGATTCATTCAAATCTGCAGCAACAACAAACTGGGAATCACCCCAATTCAAAACATGGTCAATTTGATTATTATTATTACCAAGAGCTTCTGTAGTAGTGTCTTTTAAAGTGAATATCTGGTAGGAAATATCCGTATTGCTGCCATCAGTCAATGTCTCCCTTACGGCTAACTTAAAATCAACTCCCACTTTCTGGACTGCTAACGCCTCAGATTTAAACGAGCCCCCAGTCCAAGTATCAGTAAAGTCAAAATCAACATAACCTCCATTAGGGCCCGTAATCGCACTAATGTCAGAGCCATCTTCAATAAACAAACTTCCATCTGAAGTGCTTTTTAATTTCGCTCCAGTAGTATCCGTTAAAACATATGCAGCCGAGGATGTATTAATTTCAGCAACACCTGAAACACCGTCGAGATTCCCTAAATTAAATATGGTCTCCAGAGAAGCAGGATTTTCATACCAAGTAAAAGACCCCCAATCAACTTCGAAGGTTGACTTATCAACATTCAACGTAGAATAGTGGGTTGAGACATCAGAGCCAGATGTCTCAACTTCTTTGATCAAAAGCTGATATTTATCATTGACAAGTTCAACTCCTTCAATCGACTCGGTCCTGTTCCCTGAACCATTCGGCAGAGTTTCGGTACGATTAAAACTAACCAAACCTCCAAAATCAAGAACAGCATTTTTTGCTCTACTATTTGCAGGTTGAATGTAAATATTCTTACCTGCATCTAAATATGCCCGGGAATTAGTTATATCAGAACCAGCCGATGTAAACGTAAGAGAACCTGGAGACCAGATAGCTTTATCTCCGTCTAAGTCTTGATTGAGTGCAGATTCATGGCGTTTGGCATCTCCAAAAGTGGTCGAAGACCAATCAATAATGCCAGCAGAACTAATTTCAAAAGTCTCCCATTGCACATTAGTCTCTGATGTATCACTATTATGTGTTGAATGTTTAATCGCTACTTTATAATAATCAAGGGTGCTATCGGCTTTTAACACTCCCTCAACTGCAAATGCCTCGGCACTAATAATTTCATTGCCGAAGGAATCCTTCCAGTCGAGGGAAACACTCATCCCTCCGTCATCTACAATGGCGAGATCCGAACCATCTTGTTTTTTGATATAAAACGAACCTTCTGAGTCTTTTGTTAAAGAAACACCAGTTAATCCACCAGCCCTCGATATATCAGTTGCGACAAGCGTTGTGGCAATCGAACTAGCTGACTCAGCGGCCCCTCCTGAACCATTCATATCCTGACCAAAAACCGTTTCCTTTCGTGCGATTCCCTTGGAGTAACTCCCTGTGTCCCAATCAAGCTCCCATTTAGACGTGGAAGCATTTAACTTGATTTCAAATGTTTCCCATGATGTTTCTGCAGACCCCCCGCCCCAAGAATCGGTATTTTTAATTGCAAGTAAGAATTTTTTAGTTGAACCGTCTACAAAGGACTCAACTGCATAAGCCTCTTGTGCATATGACCAGGCAGTATCACCGGAGCCACCACTATCAGACCAATTGAATGATGGAGTGCCTCCCCATTGGTCTATAATCTGATGAAGACTATTATCTTCGTTATCTTTAAAATATAAAGCACCATCATATTTATAAAGTAAATCTCCAGCCGTATCTGTAGAGATTGCACTGCTAGTGATACCTGAACTATTTAGGCCCTTAGAGCCATCTGCGTTGAAATCAATACTGAAGGCATTCTCATAATTAACAATTGAATTCGTAAAGACACGCTCGCCATCGATAATTCCCCTCGAGTTGGCATAAACAATCTCCCAACTGATATTGGTAGCAGAATTAAAAATATCGGTATTTTTTAAAGCTATAGCATAACCACCAGTAATATTTTCTCCACTAGTATTTGTATACGATTGGCCGCCTATGATTGCTGTTGGTACAGATGAAAAGCTACCTTCAGACCAAGAATAATTTTGATTTAGGTGAGCACTGTCTCCCCACTCTTCATTGAGGGGAATTACGGCACCACCAGAGGATGTTATATAAAATGTAGACTCATTAGATAAATTAATAGAATTGGCTTTTAACACAACTCCACTCAAATCAGCACCACCAAATCCAGCTGTAGGAGTTACCGCAAAGAAACTACCGACGTTAAGACCTATAGATCCATCGCTATCAAAATCTTGATTAAACTGGGTTTCATAAGGTGCAATATCTGAAGTCCAAACGGTTTCGCTCCAATCAATGATTCCTCCAGAACTTACCTGCAAAATCTCATAATCACTAAACGTATGAGTGCCTTCGGTATTCGAATGTTTTACCAACAAAGAGAAGCTGTTGTCCGTATTCAAATCAATTGCTGTAGCAGAGGAGCTATGAGATCCTGAGCCCCAGTTACTCTGATAATCAAAGGTAATCGAGCCGCCATAGGCATCAGCAATCATCAACGGGGAATTATCATTTTCGTCATCTACAATATAAAGAACATTCTGCAAATCTTTTTTCAAGCGGGCACCATCAGTATCTGTAGAGGCAAGCGCTAAACCCGGTATATCGCCTGTACCACCTGAGCCATCGAGATCAATACCAAAATCTGATTCATAATTAGAAATGGATTGAGTCCAAATTGTTTTATCCCAATTAATAACTAACTCAAAACTTCCCTCGCTTCCATTTAGATCAAAGGCATAGAGCTGCCAACCTTCATCAGTTTTAGTTGCACCAGTCTGCCAATCTGTCCAGGTATTTGAGTTCTTGACTGCAATCTGATAATATCCATTCGAATTAGCTGCGTTATTCACTTCTCTTACCGCAAGAGCGGAAGAGCTATGGGAACCTTCATTCCATGTATGGGATTCTTCAATCCAACTTTCATTAATACGAACATTCTCTCCATCACTAGTTAAGTTTGAATCAACAATATAAATGGCACCTTCACTGTCTTTCCCTAAAGTCTCTGTGCCTGCAGTGTCTTGAATTCCACCAACTGCGGGCTTTGCAGAAACTGCAATCGTTCCTGTTTGACTTCCATCACCATTAATATCCTGAGCAAACCACGAAGAACCCTCATAGGATGTAATTGACTTAGTTTCAATAATATTCTCGAAATCGATTACGCCAGCGGTAGTCGCTCTCATTATTGTATAACCAACATTCTCAACATCATCGCTATTACCCAAAATACCATCAGCACCAGAATTAATCTCTATGTCTTTGAAAACAGAATAATAATAATCTGTTCCACTTATATCCTTCTTAACTGATGCGAATGGTTTCACCTCAAAACTTCCATCACTCCACGATTCCTTGATCGATACTGCAGGAATTCCACCGAACATATCCTTCAATGCCAGAGGTGTACCACCATTGTCTGTAATAAATATTGCACCAGAACTTGATGTGGAAAGAACAACATTATCGTCCGACTCATCCGTCGAGACCGCAGTAAGTGCCCCAGTGCTTATCCCCTTACTGCCGCTAGTATCCAAATCTTGACCAAATAGATCTTCATACCCTGCAATTGATTCTGTAAAACTCGAATAGTCCCAACGGACTTCACCATTCGACTCAACAGGAACAATATCCCACGCAACGGACTCTGTTCCTTGATAAGTATCTGTTCCTTTAATGGCAATTAGATAGTGATAAGAAGACGGGCTATCACCATCTAACTTGAAAGAATTTTTATGGGATGCCACAACAGTACTTTCATAGCTACCCTCATCAGCAAATGTTTCATATTGCTCTAAATAATTATCATCAATCTTGATCGTATTGCCTGAACCACTAATATTATTATCGAAAATATAAATAGAGCCAGTCGCTGCGTTTTTCTTCAGAAACACAGCACCTGAAGCTGGTGTATCCGAAGCATCATCATCGCTTGTTACAAGACTAAGATTCGAAGCATTGAATCCTTTTACGTTATCACCATCTAAGTCTGCATTAAAAGCAGTCTCATAAGAGACAAGATCGACATTCCAATCCGTATTCCATTCAAAAGAGCCATCTGCATTCACGGTATGGACATGGTATTGAGTTTCCGTTGCCGAGCCACTTGTTGATGTTTGCTTAACAAGAATCTTATAAACATCTACAGATCCACTGGTGTCTACTTGCGCATGTGTCGCAATTTCAGTATTACTCCAGCTTCCATCACTCCACGACTGATTAAATCTAACGTTGTTGCCATGATCAGTAATGGCAACAACATTTGCATCTGCACTGGCCCCAGTTTTTATGTAGGCATAGCCATCAGAGTCAGCAAGGATGTTGGCACCATCAGAATCGACTGAACTCGTGGTGAAACTGCTTGTATTGACACCGATCACACCATCTTGATTTAAATCACCACTTAACGCGGATCCTGAGACCTCAAATAAGTACTCCTGACCTTTGATGTCTCCCCAGTAATGATTATCCCAATTAATATATCCAGTGGAATCAAGATATAAAACTTCCCAGTCACTCTGGCCGTCCCAATTATGCTCAAGGGCAATCACCCAACCACTAGCATTCGCCTCAACAGCCCTGAGCTTTCTCGAGCCGTAACCCCAATCTTCCCAACCTCGAAATGCACCTTGGTCATTTGGATTGCTTGAAATATCGTCTGTCCATTTTTCTTTGATTAAAACCAAAGCACTTGCACTTGCATCCCAAACATATGCTCTTCCATTTTCCTCTATATAAGCGAGATCACCGGCAGCATCTAAATCACTTAGTTGAAGAAGATCAGATCTATTAGATTTTGGGGAGCTGACAGACCAAGACAGGTCATCTTCAGCAATATCTGATACGAGGAATGCCATAGCACCACTAATTATTTCTTCATACTATGTCGCTTTTTATACCGTTGCGTGTTTTTCCCGACACTTGACGCAAGTCTCACATTTTGGTAATCCATGAACACCAATAGTTTCGATCCCACTTCCCAGCTGCACTGAGATCGAGGTCATCGCAACCCAACCAGCGCTTCGGCTGTTCAGCTGCGCTCCAATCCACGCTGAACTTGGTAAGCACTGCTAAGAGCTCTCCCAACTCTTTTGGTTCACTGGCACGCACCAGCGCAACTAATTGCTGGCCCCAAACAGGATCAGGGATGCCAACAATCAGCACAGCGCGCAAGGGCAATCCATGGCTTTGAGCAGCCCGCCAGAGGCGCTGCTCAAGCCGTTGTGGGAACACCACTTCCCCACCCGAGAGCACAGCACCATCAAGACGTCCCTGAATTACTAGACGCGTGCCTGACTGATCTGGCTCAAAGAAAGCTGAATCACCAGATGTCCACCAACCAGCCGCATCGGTGAGCGGAATCAAATGATTGGGTTGATCGGCAGACCAACAACCAACCGCCAAACGCGACGTTCGAACCTGAAGTGCTCCATCGGCGTTTTGCTTCAATTGCACGTCCTTCAGGGGAGATCCACATCCATTTTCACCAGCGAGAAACGCTTCTGGAGCCATTGCAGTCACCATCGCGGTGGTTTCAGTGGCTCCATAACAAGGCGATAACCGAAGCCCCAAAGACCTCGCTCGGTGGGCCAGCTCATCAGACAAAGCAGCACCTCCCACCCAAATCACCGAAAACTGCTGCAACCAAGAGCAGCCCGCGTGATGCTCAATTAAACGAGCCAGCTGCGTGGGAACCAACGACAACACCACAGCTTTCTCATCCCACCCAGGCTGACTTTTAGAAAACTTCAACAGGTCGGTTGGCTGTTTCATCCGCTCCGGACTTAACCACACATGGGTTGCCCCCCACTGCCGGCTCCGCCACCAGGGCATCAAACCACTGACGTGATGGATCGGCAGAGGGTTAAAAACCACACTCTGCTTTGGCGAAATCCCGAGATCGGTTAGCCACTGTGCGGTTGCCTCAGCAGAGCGCTGCAAATGCCGCTCTGGTTGCCAACACAACCGTGGCTTGCCACTACTTCCTCCACTGGCCACCACCACCCCTGGCCCCGGTGGCATCTTGACATCGAGCAACATCGGGCCCGGTCCTCCCGCCGGCGCAACCAACTGCACCCATCGTTTGGCAGCGAAGTGATCCAACAGAGCCTCAGCGGCCAACTGAGGAGCCTCGGGACAGCAAGACAGGATTCGTAACACCATCAGCTCACCGCTTGCCAAACCATTGCAGGGTCATTGGAGAACAAAGCCCCCGCAGGACACCAACCAGGTGCCAATCCTGGGGCCGCCGGTGTTGGTCCGTGCCATTGCAACGCCGCCAAATGATGCAGCCAGCGACGCCCGATCCCGGTTTCAAAGGCTGTGCTCAACATTCGATGAGCCATCCCATCCTGCAAAGCCCGCAACAACGGCCGCGGATCCCCATCCACTGCTGGACGACGAACCTGCCAGCCCAACCATTGCTCCCGCAGCACTGGTTGATGCTCGAGGGACTCATCCAGTGCGACTGGACCGATCTCAGCCAACTGCTCCAACCCGCCACGATCATCAATCGCTAAGGGTTGTTCCAACCAGTCCAAGCGCGGATCGTTGGACAGGGCATCCATCCAAGACCGCGCCGTTGCTCGATCCCAGCCTCCATTGGCATCCAGCCTCAACTTTGCAGTGCTGGGCAGCTTCCCCATGAGCTGCTCAAGCCAACACCGCTCCAGCTCGTCGGGTTCAGTCGCCACCTTCCACTTCAGTGTGAGCACCTGCTTGACAGGGGTCTGCTCCAACACTTGGTCAAGGACCAACAACATCCTCTCCCCCGCCGGCAGCAGCTGGGCCGAAGGAGGCGCTGCTTGCCACGGCTGGGAGGCGTGAACGCCAACAAGACCATCAAGCTCGGCCAACGCTGCACCCAAGCCAAAGCCAAAGGCCCTCGGCCCCTGATTGATCAACGCCTCAAGCTGATCACGGCTCACCTCTTGAGGTAGATCCTCCAACAAGGTTTGGCAACGTAACCTCTGATCGGATCGCAACGGCGCCACCTCCCCCCAACCCAGGGCGCCGGAATCGCCATCGCACAACCGCAACAGCCAACCGCGCCGCTCTAACAACACACCAGTGGCGGTCCGCAACGGTTGCAGAAGCAAAAAGCTGAAGGGACGCACCTGAAGCTGCAGCGTCATCCCAACGGCCATAACGGTGCCAGAGCTAAGCCAAATGCAAGGCCAAGCCCATTCCAAGCCTGAAATCGCAAGGCCAAGAATTTGCTGCCACTGATGCGCTCGGGCTGATCGTGATAGCGCCTCACCAAACGAATCAAGGCCCAGCCAGCTGGCAGTCCCACAACGCTGAGCAGGGCTGTGGGCGGCCAAGTACCGAATGCCACCGGCCACCACTCCAAAGCGAGGGTGAAACCCACGAACCAAGGAATCAACGCCGCGGCCCGAGCGGTTCCCAAGCGAACCACCGGTGAGCGCTTGCCATAGGCCGCATCCTCTTTCACCTGATGGAAGTGGGAGCAAAACAGCACCAAAGAGGTGGCCAAGGCCGGGCCAGCACCCAACATCAATGCGGTCTTCCAAGCCACCTCTCCCGATCCGGCTGGAGCCAGCACCAACAGAGCAGCGGACGTCGCGATCGGACCAAACGCCAACCAACAAAGCGGTTCACCCAGGCCCTGATAGCCCAATCGGAATGGCGGACCTTGGTAGACATAACCCAGGCCACAACTCAACAAAACCAGCAGCAACACAGCGGGATGACTTCGCCACGCCAGCCAGGCCATCAAGCTCAAACCGAACAGCAGGGCCGCAGACGACAGCCAGGCGATGCGATCCCGGCGGCCGGTGAGATTCACCACTGAATGGGGCTTACCCACCGCATCCACACCCGTGTCGGCATCAAATAGATCGTTACTCAGGTTCTCCCAAAGCAGCAAAAGGATCGCGGCGAGCAGGAAACCAAACAGCTGGTCCCAACGCAGGATTCCCTGGAAGCCAAGCTGCCATCCAGCGGCCAAAAGCACGGGCATCACGGCAACCGAATACATCGGCCATTTGATCGCGGCCTTCCACAACGCCCGCCGCTGGGCGTAACAGGTTGCGACAGCCTGCGGCTCTTCCATAGGCAAGGGCCTTATCACCTGGGTGGTGGCCCATACATTTGAACAGTCCCCATGGCTAGCCACGCCGCGGATGTCCGCTGATCTGAGTTTCAGCAACTTAATTGCCACGGCCCAGCGGGGCTGGCTTGACCGCCAGCAAGACGACGGGTTGTTGAGCTTGGCTCTGCCATTGGATAGCGTGGATCCGCTTCAGGGCTTACCTCAGCTGGCAGTGGATCACACGTTCCGCGTGCTTTGGGACAGCGCACCCGGACTCTGCTTTGCCGCCGCCGGCCTCTGCCAGCAGCTCGAATTGGCTGGTGCCCGACGCTTCGAACTCGCCCAACGGTTCGCCGACCTGAGCCTGAGTCGGCTCACCGATACCAAACCCGATGCGCCAGCCCTCGCCCGACCAAGGGTGTTGCTGTCGTTTCAATTTTTTGATCAAACCAGTGAGCGCGATCACAACACCCACGGCTGCCCATCGGTGCATGCTGTGTTGCCCCGCTGGCAACTCAGCCGCCATGGACGACAGGGCTGGCTCCGACTAAACGGCGTGGTGAGCAACGCCGCCGAAGCCCGTGAACTGGCCGAGCAGCTGTGGTTGAAGCACCTCGACCTGCAAGACAGAGAACCCATCCTCGGAACGCCGAGCCCAGCGATTCCATTGGACAGCTGCGACAGCAGCTCCTGGCAACAGCGCTATGCCAGCGCTCTCGAACGTGGTTTGGAGTTAGTGAATGGCGGGGAACTCCACAAATTGGTGTTGGCGGTGCGCCAATCCATCGATGTGGGCACAAGCTTCGATCCCTTGCCGCTGCTGACCCGCTTGCGGCTGCAACAAGCAGGCAGCTGTCGCTTTCTTTGGCAACGCAAGGCAGACGATGTGTTCTTTGGCGCATCCCCAGAACGGCTCATCAGCCTCCGCGGCGGGTTTCTACGCAGTGATGCCCTTGCTGGCACGGCAGGACGAGGGGACGACGGCCAGCAATTGCTCCGCTCCGACAAAGACCGACGAGAACATGAACTGGTAGTGGAAACCATTACCGACCAACTCCGCCGAAGCGGTCTTTCACCCTGGCGCCGGCCCCAGCCCCAGCTGTCGCGCCATGGGCGCCTCACCCATCTCCACACGCCAATTACTGCTGCTGCCAAAGGCAAGTCGGTGCTAGCACTCGCCGAACAACTACATCCCACCCCTGCCGTTGCCGGGCTGCCCCGCCGAGAAGCGATGGCCTGGTTGCGAACGCTAGAGCCGTTTGAACGGGGGAATTACGCCGCGCCAATCGGATGGATCGACAGCGCTGGAGATGCCGAGCTGCGGGTCGCGATCCGATGTGGTCATGCCCAGGGACGTCGTTTGGATCTCACCGCAGGGGCTGGTCTCGTCCGTGGCTCCATTGCCGAACGGGAGCTTCAAGAAGTGGGCTTGAAGCTTGCCGTTCTCGCTGATCAGCTGGTCCTGGGGTCGATGGAGCAACGCCCCCAAGACAACAACAGCACTAAGAAGACGCTCTTTAGAAGAACTTCTTAGAGAGCACGATGCAACCGTTCAATCGTTTGGTCTGCCAACGGTTGCTGCATGAGCCGTTCCACTTCCCGCACTCCCGTGGGACTGGTGACATTGATCTCACTCAACATCCCGGCAATCACGTCGATACCGACGAAGAACAAGCCCTCTGCCCGTAGAGCGGGGGCTAACGCAGCGCAAATCTGCCGTTCTCGATCGGTGAGTTCCGTCGCTTCCGCCTGACCACCAACGGCCAAATTGCTGCGGAACTCTCCCGCCAAAGGGCGACGATTCACCGCTCCTAGAGGTTCGCCATCCACCAGCAAGATCCGCTTATCACCATCGGTCACCGCAGGCAAAAACGCTTGTGCCATCACCGGTAATCGCTCCTGCTCCGTGACAAGCTCCAACAAAGCCTTCAGACCAGGCGCTTCAGCATTCACTCGGATCACGCCCAAACCGGCCCGGCCTCCGAGGGGCTTGAGCACCACATCACCCTGCTCCTGGGCAAACGCTTTGAGCTCTGCTACTCGCCCCGACACGGTGGTGGGAGCCATCCAACGGCAAAAACGCAACGCACCAAGCTTTTCGTTCCAGGCCCGCAGGGCACTCGGGCGGTTGAGCACCCGCACCCCAGCACGTTCCGCCACCTCAAGCAGGTGGGTGGCATACAAGTAGGCCTCATCAACAGGTGGATCCTTGCGCATCCAAATCACGTCAAAGCCTGTCAGGCACTGACGTTCACTAGCACCAATCGTGATCCATGGTTCCGGGGTAACCGGGAGCGCCATCGCTAACGGTTCATCGCCTCGGGCGATCAGATCTGCAGGCGTACAGGCCCACACCTCATCACCGGCCCGCTGAGCGGCCTGCATTAGTGCCGCTGACGAGTCTTTAAGCGGATTGATCTGCCGGAGCGGATCCAGCACAAACAACTGGCGCATGAATCAGGCGTTCAAAAGGGCGTCGAGCTTTCCGGCTCGCTCCAAACCATGCAATTCATCACATCCCCCCACATGGGCATCGTTGATAAAGATCTGAGGCACACTGCGGCGCCCATTGCCGCGAGCAGCCATGGCATCACGACCCGGCTCATCACCATCAACACTGATCTCCGTGTAGGTCGCACCCTTGCCATCCAGTAGCGCTTTGGCACGGACGCAGAACGGACACGTTTGCCAGGTGTAGATCTCAACCTTGGCCATCACAAAAAAAGCTCCGTTGCAGCGACTCTATGCAGCGAATGCGCTGATAGCTTCGGAGTTAATTAAGGCCGAGTCCTTGCTGGATCTCACCGACTTCAAGCGCGACCTGTCTGAGCTCACTGACCGCCTGGGCCATGCCCAGGACTGTCTTTGACGTACCTGCACTCAAAGCCAGACAGCAGGATCTCGAACAACTCGCTGCACAACCACAGTTCTGGAACGACCAGCAAAATGCGCAGAAGCAAATGCGGCGCCTCGATGAGGTGAAGGCCCAACTGCAGCAATTGGCCGACTGGCGCAGCGCCATTGATGACGGCAAGGCGACTCTCGAGTTGTACGAACTAGAGGCTGACGAAGACATGCTGGCGGAGGCGCACCAGGGCCTTACTGAACTGCGTCAGGGACTCGATCGCTGGGAACTCGAGCGGTTGCTGAGCGGTGAGTACGACAAAGAAGGCGCCGTTCTCAGCATCAATGCCGGTGCCGGTGGCACCGATGCCCAGGACTGGGCCCAAATGCTGCTGCGCATGTACACCCGTTGGGCCGAAGACCACGACATGAGGGTGACCATCAACGAAATGAGCGAAGGAGAAGAAGCAGGACTTAAAAGCGCCACCATTGAAGTGGAGGGCCGCTACGCCTATGGCTACCTCCGTAACGAAAAAGGCACCCATCGATTGGTCCGGATCTCGCCGTTTAATGCCAACGACAAACGCCAAACCAGCTTTGCCGGCATCGAAGTGATGCCAAAACTGGAGGAAGACGTCGGTATCGATATTCCTGAAAAAGATTTAGAGGTGACCACATCTCGCTCCGGTGGTGCCGGTGGTCAAAACGTCAACAAAGTGGAAACAGCCGTTCGCATCCAGCACTTACCAACCGGCTTGGCGGTGCGGTGCACCCAAGAGCGATCACAACTCCAAAACAAGGAGAAGGCCATGGCGCTGCTGAAGGCCAAATTATTGGTGATTGCCCAAGAACAAAGGGCCGCTGAAATCGCGGACATTCGTGGCGACATCGTGGAAGCCGCCTGGGGGAACCAGATCCGTAACTACGTGTTCCACCCGTATCAAATGGTGAAAGACCTACGCACTCAAGAAGAAACCAACGATGTGCAGGCGGTGATGGATGGCGCACTTGATCCCTTCATCGATGCATCTCTGCGGCAGGGTGTCGACCGACCCGGCGACGATGCCGACAGCTGACTGTCCATGAGCACCGAGTCCAACCAGCCCAGCACTCCGCCGCCCAGCTTCGTGAAGCTAGCGATGCGCAACATGGTGCGTAAGGGACGCCAAAGCTTGCTTCACTTCGGCCTCACTGCATTTGGGCTCCTTGGCTTCATCACCCTGGTGGCTTGGTTAGGCCGGCCAACCTTGCCCCAGTAGGCCATGGAGCTAGACCTCTCCCTTGATGCGAGTGGTGTGGACATAGATGGACCACACGATGGGAGCTTGCTATCGAACGCAACCTGGGCGCCGGTGCTGTTGCAGTGGATTGAGCACGTCCGTTCAAATCCTGATCTTTCTTGTCCGTCTGTCGTCCGACTGGCACCAGAGGTGAGCCTCGGATTGCGCTTCACCGACGATGCGGGAATCGCTGAACTCAACAGCCAATGGCGGCAGAAATCAGGTCCCACCGATGTGTTGTCCTTTGCTGCGCTCGACGACACACCCGACTGGCTGGAGGGAGCAGCGGTGGAACTCGGCGACATCATCGTGTCGCTCGACACCGCTCATCAACAGGCCGCAGATCACGACCACAGCCTGCGCTACGAACTGCATTGGCTGATCAGTCATGGCCTCTTACACCTCTTGGGCTGGGACCATCCCGATGAGCGAAGCCTCAGCGCAATGCTTGCACTTCAGGAGCATCTGCTGGTCATAACCGGTAACGTTCTGCCCAAGGACAAATGGTCAAACACTTGTGGAGATCGAGTGAGTCCTGATGCCTGCAACGACGAGAAGGCCTCCCTCCAGCAAACCAGCACCTCATGAGGTTGCAGTGATGGCCAGTTCCCTCCGGCATCGAAGCTGGCGCATCGCTGGAAATCTTTCGGCCAGCTTCCGTTACGCCGCTCAGGGATTGGGTTATGCCTTCGCCACCCAACGCAACTTCCGCATTCATGTGCTGATTGGCTCGGTGGTGTTTGCTTTGGCCGGTTGGCTTCAGCTTGACCTCATCCGCTTAGCCGTACTGGTGCTTACCGTGACGGCCGTTCTGGTGTTGGAACTGCTGAACACGGCCATGGAAGCCGTGGTCGACCTCGCCATCGGTAGGAGATACCACCCCCTGGCTCGCGTTGCGAAAGACTGTGCAGCAGCCGCTGTTCTGACGGCCGCAATCAGTTCAATGCTGATTGCCACATTCCTGATCTTGCCTCCCTTAATTCTTCATTTAGGGCTTTAACCCCACCCTTTCGCCACCACTTTGCTGATGTTGCTGGTCATTGATAACTACGACAGCTTCACCTTCAATCTGGTGCAATATCTCGGCGAACTCGCGCCGCAACATCCAGTGGCCGCTGATCTCAGGGTGGAGCGGAACGATGCCCTCAGCCTTGCGGAGATTCGTCGTCTCAATCCCAAAGCCATTCTCCTATCCCCAGGCCCGGGCGATCCCAACCAGTCCGGCGTCTGCCTCGATGTTTTAAGAGATCTGTCTCCCACAACGCCCACCTTGGGGGTATGCCTGGGCCATCAGGCTCTCGCCCAGGTGTATGGAGGGACAGTGGTGCGTGCTCCAGAACTGATGCATGGCAAAACCTCACCGGTGTTGCACGACGGTGAAGGGGTATTTGCCGGACTGCCCCAACCCCTAACAGCCACGCGCTATCACAGCCTTGTAGCCGATCGAGACAGCCTGCCGGACTGTCTCGAGGTAACCGCTTGGCTTGCCGACGGCATGGTGATGGGTTTGCGCCATCGGGACTACCCCCACCTACAGGGAGTGCAGTTCCATCCAGAAAGTGTGCTTACAGACTGCGGTCACCAGCTCCTCGCCAATTTCTTGAGGGAGGCTGGAAGTTAACGCTGTTAGCTTCATGCTCAATTTTAGTTTTTTATGACCCTTCTGCGCTCTGCCGTGATCGCCGCCGCAGGCATGGCGCTTTCTCTACAAGGGGCCGCCCATGCCGGCGGAGGAGTGAGTATTAACAGCTATGGCCAGCGGGCTCTCTTGATCCAGGGCGGCGGACAGTCTGTGCTGCTTAATCCTTATCAATCCGTTGGATGTGCAGCAGGACTTCCAGAGCCTCGAGTGAATGCAGGAATCATTTTGGCGAGTTCTCAGCTTGCCGATGAAGGGGCACGGGGCATCGCCGGAGGCCGATATTTGGTGGAACCAGGGGCCTATCGGATCGGTGGGCTCAACCTCGAAGGGTTTGGCAGTCCGCACGACCGAATGGGTGGTCGACGTTTTGGCAATGCGACCATCTGGCGCTGGACCCAGGGAGGTTTGAACTTTGCCCATATCGGTGCCACTGCTGGCCCCATCACCGGCGCTGATCAGGTGCTACTTGGACGGCCAGATGTCTTGATCATTGGCGTTGGCGGGGGTAGCAAAATTTTTGATGGAGACGAAGCCGCGGCCCTCGTTACCCAGCTCAATCCCAAGCGCGTGATCCCCGTGCAATATGTGATCGGCGACCCCCCTGAGGGCTGTGATCAAGGCGGTGTTCAGCCCTTCCTTGATGCAATGGCCGGTACCAACATTCGCCAGGTGGGGCGCTCGATCACCCTTCCAGGACAGCTCGATGATTCAACCGTGGTGACGGTGATGCGGTGACCGCAATGAAGTGATCGTGATGAAGTCATAAGCCAAAGGCGTACAACATCATCTCGAGAGCACCAAGCCCAACGAGGAACGTACCTGCCAACAATCCAAGGTCCTTCGGGGAATTGGCCATGGCGAGATAGGGAGCTCCAACCAAAACTGTTCGACCAAACCTAAAGAAAAAATGAAGAGCGGACATGTTGTTTCGTGACAAGGCCGGTTTAAAAATATGAACCGACTGCGGCGCATGGCTTTTCGAAAAGCAACAGACAAGATCATGCGCCCCTATTGCCTGATCCCCACGCAATCACAACGCCGAATCGATCCAATAATTACGTTTTCAACCTATGGACAGCTCGGCACGAAAAAAGCTTTTCGCACACCACCCGTAGCGTGCATCCAAAAAAAAACCTGCCTCAAGGACAGGTCGGGTGATGGGGGATTACACATTAACGCTCATAAACACCAGATGCAGTAGTTCAACAGCTGTGAATCAGAGCTTTTCCTAACTTCACAAAAATAGGTCAGATTCTTGAGTGAATCAAAACTCACACCACATAAAGGGATTTTTGATTACTATTACGCCATCACCACAATATGTGGTGCTGAAGGCCGGGTGATGGGGATCGTCCAGGCATCTAAATTCCGCTCCTTGATTGGGGGCGGTTTTTTTAGTGCTCAACATTTGATTTATACCCAGCGGCTCACGACAGGTCCATGGCCGGAGATCACAACACAGTCAGCTTCAAAGCTGCACCTGATGGGCTTGTCGCATTTCACAGTTACGCAATCGCCTTGATTGCGCTGCACATGGCCCGTGGCCGTTGAGATTGAGTGATTTCGCTCTCCCCTCTCCCTTCATTCCTTGGCCATGAATGGTGTGGAGGCGCAAACCGTTGACCACCAGACACACCCTAGGTAGAACGCTTGTACTCATTCAGGGTGGTATGAGCATTGGTGGTGTGACGTCTGCTGTGAATCAGGAGCGGTCCTCGGTGCACTCTTTTGTGCAAGCCGGAGATGTCGTCATCGTTTGGGCAACCCCGGAAGCGAAATCGACTCAGTCGAAAGATTGGTGGATGGGAGAAGTGTTGCGTGCGGATGACGCTCCGATGGGTAGCGATCCGCCCTGCTTCCTTCAAGTGGCTGATGTGGAGACAGGCCTGGTCTGCCTCGTCGACTGCGATCAGGTGCAGCGCGTGCGAATCCCGATCCATGCGCCCCTCACGACGATCTAAGCCGCTTCACACAGGGACGCCAAACCAGGCTGGTCCAGCCCTGCGATCAAAGCCAGGAGCAACAACACGCGAGCTTTCTGAGGGTTAAGGCAACCCGCCGGCAGCAATCCAAACTGGGCTTGATCCGCATCGCCATAAACCGGTCCAGAACCACAACGGTTTGAGCGCAACATCAAAGGCAAGGGGCCATTCCAGGCTGCTAAAGCAGAACGCTCCTTCTCGGAGAGCTGCCCTGCTCCGGTCCCGGTGAAGACCAAACCCTGCACCCCAGCCCCCAGCAGAGCCGTGATCCCATCAACTGAAGGGTCCACACACCCATAGACGATGGCCACCCCTGGCCAATGCTTGGGCAGTTGGAGCTGAGCGAATGGTTTTGGACGACTCTCCGGCACAGCGTGAAGGTGCACGCCGTGATCATCGACCCACCCCAAAGGACCAGAACCGGGGCTCGCAAAAGCACTCACCCCCTGGGTTGAGATTTTGGTGACGGCCTTTGCTGCATGGATCTGACCATCCATCACCACCAACACCCCCTGAGATCGAGCTGCAGAGCTCACCGCCACCTGGATCGCTTGAAATAGGTTCAGCGGCCCGTCAGCACTGAGGGCCGTAGCTGGCCGCATCGCACCCACCAACACCACTGGCCTCGGATCATCGATCAACAACTGCAGCAACCAGGCGGTTTCCTCCAGCGTGTTGGTGCCATGGGTGATCACCACTCCGGCGAGTTCAGGGTCGTCAGCGAACGCCTCACGGATCCGCTCCACCAAGCGGCACCAATGGGCAAACTGCAAATCAGCACTATCCACATTGGCGATTTGCTCCAGCTCAAGCTGCGCCAGGCTTGGAACATCGGGCACCGCATTCACCAGCGCGTCAACGCCTAAAGCTCCCGCTTCGTAATGATTGAGCTGCATCGCATCAGCACCAGCCCCCGCGATGGTGCCCCCAGTGGCCAAGACAAGCAGTCGTTTCACGCGTCGAGACGCAGGTAAGCCTCAACAAAACGCTGCATTTGGCTTGTCGTACCAATACTCACGCGAAAACACCCATCAATCAGTGGCTTTCCAGCCATCGAACGCACCAGAATCCCATCTGCGCGGAGACCCTCCTCCAGCTCAGCCACCGGCCGCTTTGGCCACACCAAAAGATAATTTCCGCCATCGCAGTGATAGCGAGTGTTGGCCTGAGCCAAAGCCGCCAAGGTCCATTCCCTTGCCCTCAACACCTCGGCGACATAGGCATCGACATAGGACTGATCCGCCAGGGCAGCAAATGCGGCGGCAACAGCCAAACTGTTCACGTCGTAGGGACCGGTCACCCGTCCCATCCGGTCGATCACAGCGGCATGCCCAACGGCGAAACCGACGCGAAGCCCTGCCAAACCGGCTGTTTTTGCCAACGAACGCAACACCAAAAGATTGGGCGTGGCCTCAAAATCAGCAGCCGGCAACACGCTGTCGCCCGTGAAGGCTTCATACAGCTCATCCACCACGACCAAGGTGTTGGGGGCCATCGAGGCCAAAGCAAGAATCCGCTCAGCCGCTAATCGAGTGCCGGTGGGGTTGTTGGGATTACAAATCAACAGCAACCGGGGGGTCTGCGCGAGCAGAGCTGCCTCAATCGCCTGCAATGGGAACGCAAAGTCGTCGCCCTCGTAGGAGATCGCCTCAATCAGCATCCCTTGCATCCGAGCGCAAGGGGCGTAGTAGCCAAAGGTGGGGGATGTGGTGAGCAGTCGATCTCCAGCATCGCCATAGGCCTGAAACACGGCGTGGATCGCCGCATCAACCCCGTTGAACAAACCCACCTGATCGGGCTGCAAGCCGCCACGGCATTTGGTTTCCAGCAGGTTTTGAACCACCGCCTCGCACAATCCCTCGTATTCGGGATAAACAGAAATCTCTTCGGCGCTGAAGTTCCGCACCGCTTGGGCCACCAAAGGGCTGCATCCAATGGTGTTCTCGTTGAAATCCAGCCGTAAAAGCTCTCGCCGGCCTTCTAATGGAGCGCTGTAAGTCTGCAGCTGCTCGACAGCCGCACGAGCCGGAGGCGGAGCAGAGCTGTTGGAGTTCACAAAACCGTGGCTTTCGGTTCAAAGTCTGGCAGGACTGTCTTCAGAAGGCTGAATTGAACCGACCAGCAATCTGATCAGGCCCTAACCAGGCAAACGAAGGGTGAGATGCGAACCGCGCACGCCCGGCACTACATCCGCTCCAGGGTTGGAATCCCCAAAAGCGCCAAACCACATCGCAAGGTATCGGCCGTAAGACGGCAGAGAGCCAAACGGGATGCCAACGCTTCGGGTTCCGCTTTGAGCACAGGAACCTGGTCGTAGAAACGGTTGAACACCTGACTGAGTTCGAACAGATAGCTGCAAAGGCGATTGGGTAAGAGCTCTTCCTCCACCTCGACAATCACCCCATCAAATTTGAGCAGCTCCCGCACCAAAGCCCACTCCTGGGGTTCGCTGAACTGCAAGGCAGCGTTAGACACCCCTAGATCTCCGCCCTTGCGAGCAATGCCAGCGATACGAACAACGGCATACAGCAAATAAGGCGCGGTATTGCCCTGCAGGGCCAGCATCCGATCGAAGGAAAACTGATAGTTGGTGAGGCGGTTTTGGCTGAGGTCGGCATACTTCACAGCCGCCAGACCAACGGTGGTGGCCACATGGGAGATGAACGCATCGGATTCCGTGCGCTCCTCCTCCTGCAAGCGGGACCGCAGATCCTGTTCCGCCCGCTCCACCGCCTCATCCAATAAGTCGCGAAGCCGCACGGTGTCGCCGGCGCGGGTCTTGAGCTTTTTGCCGTCGTCCCCTTGCACCAGCCCAAAGGGCACATGCTCGAGACGCGCCCCATCGGGGATCCAGCCCGCCCGTTCCGCCACCTGGAACACACCAGCAAAGTGGTTGGCCTGGCCAGCATCGGTCACGTAAATCACCCGTTGCGCCGCATCCCCGGCAGGCGGCGATGCAAACCGGTAGCGAATCGCTGCGAGATCCGTTGTGGCGTAGTTAAAACCGCCATCACGTTTCTGCACGATCACGGGCAAAGGATTGCCGTCTTTACCCGTCACGCCCTCAAGAAACACGCACTGGGCGCCGTCGTCGGTCACCAGCAAATCGACCGCTTTCAGACCCTCCAGCACTGCAGGAAGGAAGGGGTTGTAGAAGGATTCGCCGCGCTCACTCAAGCGGATATCAAGCCGGTCGTAGAGCTGTTGAAACTCACGACGGGATTGGTCGCACAGCAGGCCCCATGCCTTCAACGACACCGGATCACCACCCTGCAACTTGACCACCTCATCGCGGGAGGTGGTTTGAAACGCTTCGTCGTCATCAAAGCGTTTTTTAGCTTCGCGATAGAACGCGACGAGGTCGCCCAAATCCACCGCATCGGCGGTGTCCAAGGTTTCGGGTGCCACCTGCTTGAGATGGGTAATCAGCATCCCGAACTGGGTGCCCCAGTCCCCCACGTGATTCAGCCGCAGCACTGAATGGCCACGAAACTCCAACACCCGCGCCAAGGAGTCGCCAATGATCGTGGAGCGCAAGTGCCCCACATGCATCTCCTTCGCAATGTTAGGGCTCGAAAAATCCACCACGACTGGCGCCACAGCTTCGACGGCGGGAACACCAAGACGATCAGCCCCTAAGCGTGCGGCGAGCTCCTCCGACAGCCGCTCCGGGCGGATAGTGAGGTTGATGAAGCCTGGGCCTGCGATTTGAGGCGCCAAACAGAGCGCATTGAACGCCTCATCGCTGCCGAGTTGGTCGACGATCGCCGTCGCGATTTGACGCGGCGCCTGCTTCAAAGGTTTCGCCAACGGGAGAGCACCGTTGGCCTGAAAATCACCAAACTCCGGTTTACTTGCCGGTGCAAGCTGCGGATCCAGGGTGGCCTCCGCATCCGGAAAGGCCCGCTGCATTGCTTCCCGCAACTGGGCGTCCAGAGTCTGGGACAGGCTGAGCATGGGCAGTGCAGGGCCGGAGGGATGCGGCTCTGATCATCCCCTGCCGTCGTTCGCCACTTGTTTCAACTGAAGCGCATGCTCAAATCCAACCAGCGGCTGCGGGTCATCGGGGCACTGGTTGAAATCAGATCGATCCCAGTGGCTGCATAGGCACTGAGTTGTTCGGGCTGCACCCCGGACGCCTCCAGCACAACACCGCCAGGAGCCAGCTGGCGCAAGCGCGGCACCAACGCCTGAAGCTGCTCGGGGCTGAACTCATCCAGCAACACCCCATCAGCCCCTGCTTGCACCGCTTCACAAGCCTGCTCCCCCGTTTCCGCCTCAACAATCACCCGACATGGCCAGGGGGCCTGACGGCGAACAACATCGATGGCTGCGGTGATTCCCCCAGCCCAGGCCAAGTGGTTTTCTTTCAACATCGCGGCGTCATCCAAGCCCATGCGGTGGTTGATGCCACCACCACAACGCACGGCGTATTTCTCGAACAACCGCAACCCCGGAGTGGTCTTGCGTGTGTCGGCCAATCGAACCCCTGTGCCGTCCAACTGGGCCACCAACTCGCCGGTCGCAGTCGCAATCCCAGAGAGGCGCATTGCCAGATTGAGAGCGGTTCGCTCTCCAGCCACCAATGCGGTGGCTGGGCCCTCAAGCTCCAACAAGCGCTGCCCAGCCTGCACCGGCTCCCCGTCCGCCACCAACAACTGAACCTTGCAGGCTGGATCAAGGCGGAGGAACAGCTTCTGGATCAATGGGCCTCCGCAAAAGCGGCCCGACTGTTTCGCCACCCAGTGCGCCGCCCCGTACTGCCCCTGCAGGGCAATGGCTGTTAGATCGCCGCGGCCGATGTCCTCATCCAACCAACGATCCAAAGCACAGCTGATGGCCGGGGCCTGCCAGTCCACAGCTCAACACGCATGGAACCTGAGCTTATTTCCCGATGCAAAAGCGTGAAAAAACGCGCTCCAAAACAGCCTCCGTGAGCTCTTCCCCCGTGATCTCACCAAGACCACGGATCGCTTCACGAAGGTCAATCGTCCAGAAGTCCCAAGGCAGTTGCTGCTGCGACACCTCATGGCTGCGCTCCAATGCCGCCGCCGCTGCAGAGGCCAGATCGCGCTGGCGTGTGTTCAAAGACACCAGGATTCCTGCCGCATCTCCAGCGCCACAACGCTCAAGCAACACCTCAACCAAAGCGTCTTCACCAGCTCCGTTGAGGGCCGATAACTGCACATCCACCAGTCCCGGCAAAGCTGGGCAGTCGAGATCTGATTTATTCGCGACAACAACGCGGGGCACCTCCGTTGGAATGCGAGACAGCAGCTGGGCGTCGGTCTCAGTCCAACCAGCGTGACCATCAATGATCAACACCACAACATCCGCAGAGATCAACGCTTGTTCACTGCGTGCAATCCCGAGCTGTTCCACCGCATCGTCCGTTGCACGAATCCCCGCCGTATCCATCAGCGTGATCGGCACCCCATCCAGCACGATTTCGCTCTCCAGCACATCGCGAGTGGTGCCCGGCAGCTCAGTCACGATCGCCCGCTCCCGACGGCTGAGGCGATTCAACAAAGAGCTTTTGCCAACGTTGGGCCGACCCACCAACGCCACCCGCAGGCCATGCCGAAGGGCATCCCCACGCTCCCCATCCGCCACCAAATTCAAAAGCTCAGTCCGCACGGCTTGCAGTTCGTTCAACAAGGCGGTTCCATCCAGCGGCGGCAGATCCTCTTCGAAATCAACCCGCGCCTCGAGCTCCGTGAGCTGATCCAACAACCGCTCCCGCAGAGCCGTAATTCGAGCCTGAATCCCACCGTCGAGGCCTGCCATGGCCAGGTCTGCAGCCCGCCGACTTCGCGCCGACACCAACTCACTCACCGCTTCCGCCTGGGTTAGATCGAGACGTCCATTCAGCACCGCCCGCTGGCTGAACTCTCCCGGCAAGGCCCGCCGCACACCGGGTTGTTCCAGAACCCTCTCCATCACCTGCTGCACGGCCATCACCCCGCCATGGCAATGAATTTCCACCACATCTTCCCCAGTGAAACTGCGGGGCGCGCGCATCAATAACAGCAGCACCTCATCCAACCGACGTTGGCCATCAACCGCCATCACATGGCCATAGATGATCCGATGGCTGCCCCACTCCTGATGACCGGGGCAACGGACGACCGCCTGGCCAACCTGCTCAGCCACCGGCCCCGATAATCGAATCACAGCAATCCCCCCCTGCCCTGGTGCCACTGCCGTAGCAACCGCCGCAATGGTGTCGGAACGAGGCACAGCAAAGGCAAAGTGAGTCACTCCATACCTAGGATCCAAACCTCTTTTTGTGGCAAGTTCTGATGCGCCGGCTGCTGCGAGTCAGTCGCCACCGACTCCGACGGAGTCTTCATTGGCTTTTGGCGCAGGAGGGCACCCCCGGACAGCGCGCCCGCGGCCTTGCAGCGGGCGTGTTTTGTGGATGCTTCCCCTTTTTCGGCTTACAAATCGTGGTGAGCGTTGGCGTTGCCTCCTTATTAAGAGGCAACCATTTACTGGCCGCAGCCGGGACGCTGGTGAGCAATCCACTCACCTACATCCCGCTGTATTGGTTCAACTACTTGGTGGGAGCTCAACTGCTCGGACCAAGCGATAGAGCAGACGCCCTCCGCGCGATCAATCGCAGCAACCTCTGGCTGCAGGGCTGGGACTTCACTCAACGCATTTTGCTGGGGTCGAGCCTGGTGGGCCTGATCGTTGCGTTAGTCAGTGGCCTTGTGGCCTACAAGCTCTTCCAGCGCCGTAGCGCTTAGCCGTCCAGCCCCATCACGGTGTCTAACCAGACGCCATAGGGCTGCCAATCGTCGCGCTGATCAATGGCCTCCCATAGGGTTTCGATCAACGGCCGCGTGGGGGGAATCGACAGATTCCAGCGCTGCAAACGCTGCACCACATTTGCTGATGCGCGTTGTTCGATCCACCAGGCATCACGCCAGGACAGCCAACCATCGCGCGGCGGCTCAGGGGCCCCCAGCACGAATGGCTCCAAAGCGTCCGCTTCCTCCGGCGGTCCGTGCTCAATGACTCGTCGAGACAAACACGCAAAAAATTCGCCGTACCCCACCGGCCAAGCCGCTAGCAAAGCCAAGGTATGGCGCACCACCTCATCACCACCAGCCTCGGGCAGCCCCAACCGACGCCGCATCCGAGCACAGTAGTGCTGGCTGTAGACCTCAGCAAATCGCTCCAACCGTTCCTCCATGGCCTCCCGGGGGAGTAGCAAGGCGAGGGGCTCTTGCAGCATCTGCAGGTTCTTCCGACAGATGGCCGGCTGACGACCGTAGGCATACAGCCCGGTCTGATCGAAATAAGCGGCGGTGAAAGATGGGTCCCAACGGTCGAGAAAGGCAAAGGGCCCGTAATCAAAGCTCTCCCCCACCAGGGACATGTTGTCGGTGTTGAGCACCCCATGGACGAAGCCCGCCGCCATCCACTCAGCCGCCAAACGCGCCACCCGCTCGACCAGCTCGCCGTAAAAAGCCAGCAGTTGAGCCTGCAATCCCTGATTGTCCCCATCAACAGCAGGATGGGCTGCTCCAATCGAGGGGTAATACACAGCCACCACGTGGCGCAGCAATCGCTCCAAACCAGGGGCATCACGGAGATACAGGAGTCGTTCGCAAGTGCCAAAACGCAAGTGCGTGCGCGCCATGCGCACCATCACCGCGCTTCGGGTGGGTGAAGGCTCATCCCCGCGATACAAATCCTCGCCGGTTTCGATCAACGACAGCGTTCGACTCGTCGTAACGCCAAGGCGATGCAGGGCTTCCGAAGCGATCACCTCACGAACACCTCCCTTCAAGGTGAGTCGTCCATCCCCGCCACGGCTCCATGGCGTCGTTCCCGATCCCTTGGTTCCGAGGTCTTGAAGATCACCGCGCCGATCCCGAAGCTGCCCATAAAGGAAGCCCCGACCATCGCCGAGTTGGGGGTTGTAGTTCCCAAACTGAAAGCCATGATAACGCAGAGCCAGAAGAGGGACACGGCCTTCAAAGCGTCCGAAAGCCTCCTCCAGATCAGAATCCGAAACCTGCTGGGCATCCAGCCCCAACTGGTGCAGTACGCCGTCGTTTCGGAAGCGCAATTGCGTGCAAGGAAACCGTGCGGCCTCCACCACATCCCAATACGACTCCCCCAACGATTCGATCGAAACCTCGAATGGCAATGCCAATAAGAGGTTGGTCAAACCAAGATCCTCAACTCACTCCAATCCGCGCAATCCCGATCACATCGGCCATCGAGCGGATCTGGGCCAGGGTGCGAGTCAACTGATCAGAGCTCTGCAGTTCCACCCGCAAATCAATACAGGCCGGTCGCCCCGCTGCCGTTTTCACCCGCGCATCACTGACGTTGATCGCCCCATCGGAGAGGCGCATCAGGATGTCTTTCAAGATGCCAACTCGGTCAATCGTCTCAATGCGAAGCTGAACTGGAAAGTTTTGGCGGTCGCCATCAGGCTTGGGGTTCCAACGCACCGGTAACCGCCGTTCCCGAGGAATCGACTCCACATTGGTGCAATCCTGACGATGAACCGTGATGCCGTGATTGCCGAGAGCAACGGTTCCCACGATCGCCTCACCAGGCAACGGACTACAGCAACCACCCAGGCGATAATCCAATCCTTCAATGCCCAAGATGGCCCCCGCTCCTCTGCGTTGAGACGGGGCCGCATCCTTGGGTGCCACCAAAGCCCGAGCCACCTCTTCATTGCTGAGGGGCGCCTCCTCCTCTTGGGCCTGCAGCCTGATCTCCTCTCGGAAGCGGTTGAGAACCTGCTGCAGGGTTACCGCACCAAATCCCAACGAAGCCAGGAGGTCTTCCGTGGTGACCACATTGCAGCGCTGGGCCACACGCACCATGGTTTCGCCGTTCAAGAGCAGGTCAAAGCCGTCGCGGCCGAGCTCCCGCTCCAGCAGGTCTTTACCCCGCTCGATCGTTTCATCACGATGGCTGCGCTTGTACCACTGGCGGATCCTGTTGCGTGCAGTGGGGGTGGCAACGAAATTGAGCCAATCCAGGCTGGGGTGCGCGGTCTTGCTGGTTAAAACCTGAACGAAATCTCCGTTTTGCAGCGGAGTCGCCAAGGGACACAGACGATCGTTGACGCGGGCACCGTTGCAGTGGTTACCCACTTCAGAGTGAATCCGATAGGCAAAATCAACCGCGGTCGCGCCTTTCCGTAAGCCGACCACATCTCCTTTGGGCGTGAACACAAAGACCTCCTCGTCGAAGAGGTCTTCCTTGATCGATGAGAGGTAGTCGTTGTGGTCGTCGTTGCCTCCCTCCTGCTGCCAATCGACCAGCTGCCTCAACCAGTTGAACCGTTCCGCATCACTGCTGCAGCTAGCGGGCGACCCACCCTCCTTGTATTTCCAGTGGGCAGCAATCCCGAATTCGGCAACTTGGTGCATTTCCAAGGTTCGAATCTGCACTTCGATCGGACGATGACGACCGATCACCGCTGTATGCAGCGACTGATAGCCATTCGGCTTCGGCAAGCCGATGTAGTCCTTGAACCGTCCGGGGATCGGGCGAAACGTGTCATGCACCACGGCCAAGGCGCGATAACACGTTTCCACACTGGGCGTAATGATGCGAAGGGCTGCCACGTCGTAGATCTCGTGGAACGCCTTTTGTTGGCGTTCCATTTTGCTCCAGATGCCATAAAGGTGTTTCGGCCTCCCACTCACTTCACAGCCCTCAAGCCCCGCGCGCTGCAAGCGTTCATTCAATAAATCAACCGTGACCCCCAGCCGCTGCTCCCGCTCACTGCGCTTGGTGGCCACCTCTTGCTGGATTTCCCGGAAGGCCTCGGGCTCCAACAACTTGAACGCCAAATCCTCCAGCTCCCACTTGAACCGTCCAATGCCAAGCCGATTGGCGAGGGGGGCATAGATCTCGCGCGTTTCCCGAGCAATCCGCTGACGCTTTTCTTCCTTGAGGGCACCAATGGTGCGCATGTTGTGGACCCGATCCGCCAACTTCACCAACACAACCCGAATGTCACTGGCCATCGCCATAAACATCCGACGCAAATTTTCGGCTTGTGCCTCGGTGCGGTCGTTGAAGTGAATGCCGCCGAGCTTGGTAACCCCCTCCACCAGCTCACGCACTTCTGAACCGAAATGCTCTTGGATCTCCTCGAGAGAAACATCGGTGTCTTCCACCACATCGTGGAGGAAGCCCGCCGCGATGACGGGAGCACTGGCACCAATATCACGCAGCAGATCAGCGACCGCAACGGGATGAACGATGTAGGGGTCGCCACTCGCCCGGAATTGCCCCTCATGCAGCTGAAAACCGAAGTCGAAAGCCGACACCAACAATGCTTCTGGATCGGTCGGACAACTTTGGCCAGCCCCTGGCGGCACGTTGGCAATGCACTGCCGCAACCACTCGGGCAACACAATCTGATAATCGTCTGGATTTCGAATCGGACGCTGCCTTAATTCCGGCAAACCGCGCGTGAAGAGTGCCGAGCCCTTCGTGGCCCTTTGTTCATCCGGTATTGAGGCGGCGTTTCGCATCCGGCCCAGCGGGTGATTCCATGGTATGCAGTGCTGGTCCTTCCGTCTCCCCGTCCGTCCTCGATATGGCACGGCCAGTTTTGGAGCTCAATGAGCTGAAGTTGCGGTACCCAGGCAGCGACAGTTGGACCCTGAATGGGCTGGATCTATCCCTCCAGGCCGGCGAGACCCTGGCGTTGGTGGGATCATCTGGATGCGGAAAAAGCACAGTGGCCCGGGCGGTGATGCAGCTACTCCCTGTGGGAACCACCTGCGAAGGGGGGTTGAAACTTACGGGACAAGACCCGCGCCAACTCAATCGCTCCTCCCTGCGTCGATTGCGCGGACAAGCGGCTGGCCTGGTATTTCAAGACCCCATGACGCGGCTGAATCCGCTGATGCCCCTCGGAGACCATCTCCTCGACACCTTGAAAGCGCATCGATCCACAACGAGTCCCCAATGGCGCAAGACGCGCGCGCTCGAATTGTTGGAACGCGTTGGGATTGGTGCACAACGATTCCGGGCCTATCCGCATGAGCTCAGCGGAGGAATGCGGCAACGCTTGGCCATCGCTCTGGCCATCGCCCTTGAACCTCCGCTACTCATTGCCGACGAACCCACCACGAGCCTGGATGTGGCGGTGGCCGGTCAAGTAATGGCGGAGCTGAGTGGACTCTGCCGTGAATTGGGTAGTGCCTTGCTGCTGATCAGCCATGACCTCGCCATGGCCTCCCGATGGTGCGACCGCATGGCGATGCTTGACGGGGGGCGCCGGGTGGAAGAGGGCCCAAGTCGACAACTGCTCACGCAGCCGCAATCTTCCGTGGGACAGCGTCTTGTGGCTTCGGCCCGAGCTCGGGAAGGGGGGCAGTCCCCGGAACGCCCAACCAGAGAACCCGTCTTGAGGGTGGATTCGATGCGCTGCTGGCATGGCATCGGTGGGATGCCGTGGTCCCCGGTGTGGCTCAAAGCTGTCGACGACGTGAGCTTTGAGCTCCTCGCCGGCGAAAGCCTTGGAGTGGTGGGGGCATCCGGATGCGGCAAAAGCACCCTTTGCCGGGCACTGATGGGACTGAACAGCATCCGAGGAGGCCAAGTCGACCTACTTGGGCAAAATCTGCTGCGCCTGCGTGGGCAGTCATTAAGGATTGCCAGACGGGCGCTTCAGATGGTGTTTCAAGACCCACTAGCCTGTCTCAATCCGGCCCTGAGCGTGGCGGATGCCATTGCCGATCCACTGCTGATTCATGGACTCTGCTCGAAGGCGGCTGCCAGAGAACGAGCCCGCAGCCTGCTGGAGCAAGTGGGATTGAGCCCGGCCGATCAATTTCAAGACCGCTTCCCAAAACAACTCTCTGGCGGACAACAACAACGGGTGGCGATTGCTCGCGCCCTTGCGTTGGAACCAAAGGTGCTGATCTGCGATGAGAGCGTGAGCATGCTCGACGCCGAGGTTCAAGCAGAGGTGTTGGACCTGTTGCGCCAACTTCAACGCAATCTTGGCCTGGCGATGATTTTTGTGACCCACGATCTGGCCGTGGCCTGTGGGTTTTGCCATCGCGTCATAGTCCTCGACAAAGGACACATCGTCGAAGAAGGTCCGGGAGATCGCATCTTTCAAGCGCCCCAGGCTGAGATTAGTCGCACCCTCGTGGACGCCTGTCCTCGATTACCACGTTGAACCCTCCATTAAGGGCTTGATGCATCCACCACAATCAGGACTTTTCACATCCACACGGGAATCACTTCATTGCGCAAAGCCCGCATCAAGGCAGATAGCCAAGGCTTCCGGCAATGAATGCGAATCACCATCGAAGCTGGATGAAGCTGACAACATCTAAAGGGAAAATTCGCTGCTGTCCAGGCGAAAGCAGAGCATTCCCTCACCAACATCAATCGCTCTGCGCCGCGGGGGAGGCCCCTGAGCGTCGCCGTAAAACCAACAACAGCTTCTCCATCACTGGGGGTAGAGGTGCTTCAAACACCATGCGTTCCCCTGTGATCGGATGGTCCAATCCCAACTGCACGGCGTGCAAGGCCTGGCCGGGAAGATCCACCGGAAGTTTGCGACAACGGCTGTAGGTGGGATCGCCCACCACTGGATGATTGATGTGAGCGCAATGCACCCGAATCTGATGCGTTCGGCCCGTATCCAATTTGAAGCGCAGTAGGGAATAGTCCCCAAAACGTTCCACCAAAGTCCAGTGCGTACGGGCATAACGCCCTGATGCATCACTGACAACAGCATATTTTTTTCGGTCAACAGGGTGGCGGCCCACCGCGCCAACGATGGTTCCGCTATCTCCATTAGGAACCCCATGAACCACCGCAAAATATTCCCGAGAAGCAACCCGTTTCTGAATCTGCACCTGCAGTTTTACAAGGGCTTCTTGAGATTTTGCGACCACAATGCAACCACTGGTGTCCTTATCCAACCGGTGCACGATTCCAGGACGTAATTTCCCACTAATGCCAGGAAGATCAGGGCAATGGTGAAGCAACCCATTCACCAATGTGCCGTCTTTATTTCCCGGAGCTGGGTGAACTGTAAGCCCAGAAGATTTATTTAAAACAATGATGTGCTGATCTTCAAAAAGCACATTAAGATCCATCTGCTGGGGCTTTAGGTAGGGCAGTGGCTCCGGCGGCGGCATCCATAACTGCACCTGATCACCCTCGCGGAGTGGTGTTTTGGCCTTGCCTTGTTTGCCATTAACACGCACATAGCCAGCATCAATAAATTTTTGAATCCGAGCACGACTCTGCTCTGTGCGTTGGCTCACCAGCCAGCGATCCAAACGCATCGGAAGGGGCTTTGGGTAGGTGAGCGTCACCAACTCCCCTTCTCCTTCACCGAACGTGTTTGTAAACACTTCCTCTGGCAGTGGAGGCCGTCCTTGGCCTGGCTCGGGAGACGTCAACGGTCGAGGAGCTCCGGCAATTCCAGGGCGATATTGCCCAAGGCAGATTTACGAAAATCATCCAAGAGCCGCTGCGCCATGCGGGCCATGTCGTTGGAGGTGTGTCGGGCCGCAGCAGCTTCCAGCCAATACAAGGGGTCAAGGGTCTGGCCAGACACAGGAATGCCGTACCGCGTTTCCAAAACACTGATCACCACACCAGATGCCTTCCGTCCCGCCGAATCAATCAACAGCTGCAGAAAGGCTTGGGCCACCAACTCGCCGTTGTAAGCCGCCTGGCCGATGTCATCACAGAGCGCAAGGTGCAACGCGGCCTGTTGATTATCCAATCGGGGTGGAAGCACGCCCGGGGCATCCAGCAGGTCCAAATCTTGGCCAAGTCGAACCCAACGCAAGGTGCGGGTGACCCCCGCCCGGCGAGCACTGGCCACCACCTTTTTTTTCACCAATCGATTGATCAGGGCCGATTTGCCGACATTGGGAAAACCGAGGGTGAGGGCGCGCACGGCCCGCGGGCGCATTCCACGGTTTCGACGTCGCTCATTGAGCTGATCCCCAGCTCGGATCGCCGCCTGCTGCACTTGCTTTACCCCAGTGCCGACCTTGGCATCACACCAAACCGTGCGCTGACCTCTTGCCTTAAACCACTGCTCCCAGGCAGCCCATGCCTCCTTGGTGACCATGTCGCGCCGGTTTATCACCAACAGATGCTGCTTCCCTTTCAACCAGCGATTGAGATGTGGATGCCCTGTAGCCAGCGGGATGCGGGCATCGCGCACCTCAATCACTAGGTCGACCTTTTCGAGGTTGCGTTTGAGCTGCTGCTCCGCCTTGGCGATGTGGCCTGGATACCACTGAATCGGTGGTGCACTCACTGCATCACCTGGACTGCTATGCACTCACCTTCGCTGTTGAACTTCACGCCGCGAATGCTCATCAGGATCACCCTCCCATTCAACGCGTCGGCCACATCGATGGACACACCTGAATCGCAGAATCCTTTGAAAGCGCCAAGAGCACGACTTCACGGCAGTTGCGTAAAAGCACCAACACCAAGGCTCCACAGCGATTTGATTCGCCTCGAAGTGTTGATCCATGCGCAAAGAATCGCACTCAACCATGGGGTGACCACAGATCCATCTGGGCCTATGTCACGTTCTGGAGCTCAAACCCCTCGAAACACAGGTTAATCTCTCGTCGATTTCTTACCGCACGAGACAACCCTATGGCGAAGCGTTCCCTAGCCAGCCTCAATGCCGGCGACCTGAGCGGCAAACGCGTTCTCGTGCGGGTTGACTTCAATGTTCCCCTCAATGATGACGGCGCGATCACCGATGACACCCGCATCCGCGCAGCGCTGCCCACCATCAACGACCTCGTTGGCAAGGGCGCCAAGGTTGTCCTCGCCGCTCACTTTGGTCGGCCCAAGGGTCAGGTGAACGACGCGATGCGCCTCACACCAGTAGCTGCACGCCTGAGCGATTTGCTCGGCAAAACCGTCACCAAAACCGACAGCTGCATCGGCCCCGACGCCGAAGCCAAGGTGGGTGCCATGGCCAAAGGCGACGTGGTGCTGCTTGAAAACGTCCGCTTCTTCGCTGAAGAAGAAAAGAACGACGCAGGGTTCGCTGAAAAACTCTCGAAGCTGGCTGATGTGTATGTGAACGACGCCTTCGGCGCCGCCCACCGTGCCCATGCCTCCACAGAGGGTGTCACCAAATTCCTCAACCCGAGCGTCGCCGGCTTCCTGATGGAGAAGGAGCTTCAGTACCTGCAGGGTGCCGTGGACGAACCCAAGCGTCCACTCGCCGCCATCGTTGGTGGATCCAAGGTGAGCTCCAAAATTGGAGTTCTGGAAGCCCTAATTGATAAGTGCGACAAGGTGCTGATCGGCGGCGGCATGATCTTTACCTTCTACAAAGCCCGTGGTTTGGCCGTTGGCAAAAGCCTCGTGGAAGAAGACAAGCTTGAGTTAGCGAAGGCATTGGAAGCCAAAGCCAAAGCCAAAGGCGTTGAACTGCTGCTGCCCACCGACGTGGTGCTGGCTGACAACTTCGCCCCTGATGCCAACAGCAAAATTGCAGACGTCACTGCGATCCCCGACGGCTGGATGGGTCTGGACATCGGCCCAGATGCGATCAAGGTGTTCCAAGCAGCCCTGGCTGATTGCAAAACCGTGATCTGGAATGGCCCCATGGGCGTGTTCGAGTTCGACAAATTTGCTGCCGGCACCAATGGCATCGCCACAACTTTGGCTGAAATTGGCGGCAAAGGTTGCTGCACGATCATCGGTGGTGGCGATTCCGTCGCCGCCGTTGAGAAAGCAGGCCTCGCCGAGAAGATGTCGCACATTTCCACCGGTGGTGGCGCCAGCCTGGAACTGCTCGAAGGCAAGGTTTTACCTGGAGTTGCAGCACTCGACAACGCTTAAGCCAACGACTCAACAACAAAGCTGCCGATAGCTTTGATACAAGCCCCCGGTAGGGGGCTTTTTTGTGACTGGACCATGGATGAGATGGACTCAGGCCTTAGCAGCACGACGATTTTTTCTCCGACGTGGCTTCTCGTCACGAATCGGCAGACCAGCCTGCTCACGCATCTGATCCTTATAAGCGTGGTGCTTCTTGCGAAGGGCCCGGCGTGCTTCTTTTCGCTGTTTTCGACAGGTTTTTAAGTCGTCTTTCGACTGTGCCGCATCGACGCAAGCCAGTGTGCGATCCATGGCACTCCGATGCTTGCTGTAGCTGGTCTTCGACCAGGATTTGTGGCCCTGAATCAAGAGCTGCTCCTGCTGAGGAGTGATCGGCGTGCGCTTGGCCTTTGCCATGGCGCTGTAACCAAGAACGGAAACAGTAAGCAAACCCAGCAGCAGTTAGCCACTGCCATGGCGACGAATGGAAGACTTCATGCCCAGACAATCCAACTGAAAGCACTGTGGCGCGTCCAACAGCGAAACTCTTACGAAAACACCCGCCAACCATGACGAGATGTGACCTGCGGGTGGGGATGATCGGCCTTGGAGCTCTGGGCTTTCCGATGGCCGCCAACCTCAGGCGTGCTGACGTTCCCCTGCGAGTTCACACGCGAAGCCGCAGCGCCGAGCGTGACAAAAGCCTTCAAGGAACCATCGCCTGTGCCACACCCGCCGACGCAGCCAAGGGAGTCGACATACTGATGCTTTGCGTCAGCGACAACGCAGCAGTGGAGGCCGTTTTGTTTGGAACAGATGGCGCCTGCGATCAACTGAAGGCCGGCAACGTGGTGGTGGATTGCTCCACCATCGCGCCAGCCACAGCGATCGGCTGTGCCGAGCGCCTCGCCCAGCGAGGCGTTCACTACTTGGATGCTCCCGTCACCGGCGGAACTGAGGGAGCCAAGGACGGTTCACTGACGGTGCTAGTGGGGGGCGATCCGGCCGCATTGGAGCGTGCCCGGCCCCTACTCAAGATTATCGGCGGCACCATCCACCACTTTGGATCGGTTGGTCGAGGCCAACAGGTGAAGGCCGTGAACCAGGTGCTGGTAGCTGGCAGCTATGCCGCAGTCGCTGAAGCCATGGCCCTCGGCCAACGGCTTGGGTTGCCTATGGATGCCGTCGTAACTGCCCTCCAGGGAGGTGCGGCTGGCTCATGGGCCCTAAGCCATCGCGCCAACTCCATGCTGACGGCCAACTACCCCTTGGGCTTTCGCATGTCATTGCATCGCAAAGATCTCGGCATTGCCCTTGATGCCGCAGGTGAAGTGAACCTAGACCTCCCAGTAACGCAGCTCGTGGCGGACCTGGAAAATGGCTTGATAGAACAGGGCCATGGCGACGCAGACGTCTCAGCCCTACATCGCTACTACTGCACGAAATCGTTGTAAATAAATAGTGATAGCGCTCTAACTACGCGCTTCATCGCCGAGGTAGGACACGATCTGAACCCGCTTGGTCGCCGTCACAACGCTATCGGGATGCACCAGCATTAATGCCCAAGTTTGCGATCCAGGCCTCTGAGGCGCCCGCACGCTTTTAAACAAACCTCCACCACCTAAAGGTGCCAACTGCAGGTTGGGTCGCGACAACTTGGCGAGTTGTTGATTGGATAGCTCAATCAAGCCACCGGCCAAAATCGCCTGACCCAGAGGTTCATCCACAATTAAGTCGATGTCGTAGAGGCTACCGGTGAGCACTACATCGGGAATACCCATGGTGACCTGCAACGGCCGCTTGCCGCTGCGCAGCAACGACTCCTGTGCGATCACCTCCTGCGCAGTCAACCGTCCAGCATCGGTGCGGATCGCTAAACGTTCCTGGGCTTGGAGCTGATAGCTGAGCCCCTGCGCAGTGGTACTGCCATTCACCATCACCAACAACGTGGGACGGCCGTCCGCCAACGGTTCGGCTGGCCGCACAGCCCAGACCAAACCCGGAAAATCGTTGCGAAACGCCTGAAAACGACGGGCAAGTGTTGGCAATAACTCGGGAGCCACCACCGCTTCAAGATCCTGTTCCGACCCACTGTTCAACGCGCTCTGCAAACGCTGACCGAACGATCCAAATGCCAGAGGCTCAGTGGCAGCCCGTCCTGGGCTTTGTTGCGGCGCCACCCCGATGCACAACGCCGTAACAAGGGCCAGTCGCCAAAAACGATGCACAAGCCTGTCGCAGAAGTCAATCTAAGTTAGGGCCAGAGAACGGGGACGTCCGCCGCCATGACTCGGCTACTGATCGCAGCTAGCGGCACCGGCGGGCACTTGTTTCCAGCACTGGCTGTGGCAGAAGCACTCAAAGGGCACTGGCATGTGCGCTGGTTGGGCGTGCCTGATCGACTCGAAACCGAATTAGTTCCCGCACGGTTCAAGCTGATCACCGTGCAAGCAGGAGGCCTTCAGGGCCGAGGGCTCACCAAGCTGGTGCAGCTGGTTCGTCTGTTGGGAGCCAGCATCACCGTGCGGCGCTTGATCCGAACCCATCAAATCGACGCCGTGTTCACCACCGGTGGCTACATCGCAGCGCCGGCGATTCTTGGGGCGCTGTGGTGCAGCGTGCCTGCCGTGTTGCATGAATCGAATGCAATCCCCGGACGGGTGACGCGCCTGCTGGGGCGTTTCTGCTCTGCCGTTGCCGTTGGCTTACCAGTAGCCACCGGACGGATTCCGGGGTGCCGCCCCCTGCTCACCGGCACCCCCGTGCGTTCAGCCTTTCTTACCAGGCAGCCCTTACCGGACTGGGTTCCCTCCGGTTCGGGGCCGTTACTTGTCGTGATGGGCGGCAGCCAAGGAGCCCTCGGCCTCAACCGGATGGTGCGAGCTGCTCTTCCCGAATTGTTGGAACGGGGCTGTCGGGTGGTGCATCTCACGGGGGACAACGATCCCGACGTGGGTGAACTGCAGCACCCCCACCTGGTGGAACGCCGCTTCAGCGACGACATCCCCGGCTTGTTGCAACATGCCGACCTGGCGATTAGCCGCGCCGGTGCCGGCAGCCTGAGCGAATTGGCGGTATGCGGCACGCCAAGCATCCTGGTGCCCTTCCCCCAAGCGGCCGATCAGCACCAAGACGCCAATGCCGCCTGCGCCGCCGAACTGGGTGGCGCCGTGATCGTGCACCAACACACCCCAGACCACCCCGCCCTCGGCAACAGCATCCGACGTCTGCTCGGAGCACGGCTAGAGGGTGCGGATGGACAGCCGCAGCTACTCAACGAAATGCGCACCGGCATGAACGAACTAGCCGAGCGGGATGCCGATGCACAACTGGCACGATTGCTCGCCAACTTGGTTCGCTGAACTCACACCAGCGGCGCGCGGTGGAGCTCCTGCTTTAAGGCGCAAATGATGCGGCGGTTGTTATGCCGGCTCTGCAAGCCAATCCGCAACCAACACTCACCAAGGCCCTCGAACGAGCGGCAGTCGCGCAACAAAATCCGATGGCGCTGCTCAACCGCTTCCCGCAAGGGCACCAACGACTGATCCGCATGAATCAACAAAAAATTGGCTGCAGACGGCATCGGCGTGATGCCAGGCAACTGAGATAATTGCTGCTGCATCCAGGAGCCTTCCTTGGAGACCCAACGCTGAGCACGACAGCACCAACGTTGATATTTCGCCGGCGACGCCAACAACTGCTGAGCCACCGCCGAAGCGATGCCATTCACAGGCCAAGGGTCGCGCCACTCGGCCCACCGCTGCAAACGTTCGGGCTGCGCAATGGCGTAGCCGAGCCGCAGACCTGCAATGGCATAGAGCTTGGTAAGGCTGCGAATTACAACCAAGTTGGGGTGATCGACAACCAACGGAATCAAGGTTTGCTGCTCGCCATCAGGGACTAACGACAGAAAAGCCTCATCGCAGATCACCAGCCGATGCCGCTGAACCAGTGGCTCCAACGACGCACGGCTCCACAGTTGGCCGGTTGGGTTATGGGGGTTACAAATCCACAGCACATCCACTTCTGGCGAGGCGGGAAACGGCTGCGGACCATCGGTATCCCATTGCAACGCCAATGTCTGCTGTTCCCACCCCCCCTGCCAACAGGCCAAGGCACGGGAGTAATCAGCGAAACCAGGCGCTGGCAAGGAGCTAACGCCAACAGCTGTGGCATCCCGAGCCGCCCAGGTAAATAGCTCTGACGCCCCATTGCCAGGCAGTACCAGATCAGAAGAAATCTTGTGTTGCTTCGCAAGGGAAACGCAAAGTTTGCGCTGCGAACGATCCGGGTAATCGCGAATCGGAACGTGAAGAGAACCCAACAAACGAGGGGTCCATGGAACGAGCGACGCACTTGCGTCAAGCAGCTGGGTTGACTTGCAGCCAAGACGCTCAGCTATGGCATGAACATCTCCGCCGTGGAAAGAGTGCAGTGGAGCTCAACTCGAAGATCACAATGTAAATGTTGACGTACGCCAGGCGTTGACAACCGGACCAGGAAGAATAATGATTTGTGTACTAACTCATAATTGACATGAGCTTGCTCAAAGCGTACCTATCTCGCCCATCCACTAAAAGAGCGCTTAATCGAAAGCCAGGACAAGATGGTTTCTCTTTGATCGAACTGGTTGTAGTGGTGGCAGTGCTTGCAATTTTGTCTGCAATTGCAATTCCTCAATTCTCACAACTAAGTGACGATGCAAGATTGAATAGTGCCAAATCCATATTGGCCAATATGTACAAAGAATGCGAATTCAATAAAGCAAGGACTGGCACAGGATTCCATACCGCGCAAACAAATGGCACGCCAAATGGTGTATTTTGGGATGCTGATGCAGAAATAGCTTTACAGAACGGAACAGGATGCGATGGAAGAGCTACGGCAAAAATGGGGACAGACCAGGCCGGAGCAGCAGGTTGCATCATTTCAATGAATATGGCCGATGGCACAACTAGTTATGACAATGCAGCATCTTCACCAGCAGATGACAGCGCTGACTGGGAAGATAACTTTCCAGCCAATGCATCAGACTGTACTTAAATAAATTAATTTGTAGATGCCCAATGAGGCTTACTACTAAGCAATCGATTAAAGCCCACCCAGATCATTCTGAGGTGGGCTTTTCCTTGCTGGAACTAACTGTCGTTGTCGCCGTTTTAGGAATTTTGTCATCGGTTGCTTTACCACAAATCGGCAATATGGTGAATGGCAGCAAAATAGATGGTGTAAGAGCAAAACTAAATGCTGTAGCAGCAGACTGCCTACAAAAATCTAGGGTTTCAAACGATACAACAGTAGACAGCACAATCATTTCCAATGAGAACTTAGAATCTCAAGGTTATATAATTGATGCAACGAATACAAGTTGTACATCATTTGGCGTCAAGCCAATCAATGAATCGGAGAGCTTACTCTTTCCGATGTCTTTTGCAATTGTCAGCGGAAAACTAACAAAATCAGGCCAACCTACAGGCCCCGCATCTGTCCCCTACTGCAAAAGCTGGGCAGGAATTCTGTGCACAGAAGGCGAAGAATTGAAGGAGTTAGTTAATCATATGGCAGCCATCAAAACGAGCAAAGACGCTTGCGATGCAGCACTCGCCAAAAACAAAACCGATAAAATTACAGCAGGTCCTATCAATAAGTGGAATCCAAACGCAACATCAGGCTGCCCAACACGGCCACCTGTAGACACAACCTCCAACACTTGCACAGTCAATGGTTGCTTAAATAATCCGGTATGGCTGGTTGAAGGCGTGGAATACACCAGCAAGGCCGATGCAGATGCCGCAGAAACGGCAATAGCTGGTGCAAAATGTATTGAAGGACTTTCAGATAAAACTGATCCATCAAAAGGAGGCAATCCCACTCTCACTGAACAGGGCGTAAGGCCCGATGGATGCAAAAAAGATTATTACTTTGCAAAAGGCAAAAGGTTCGATAACGAAACAGCTTGGAAAGCTGAAATATGTTCTATCAATATCAAACAAAAACAAGATACGAACAATACAGACCCTTCAGCTCCAAGCCAAATTGAATATTGTGCAGACAATCGACAATTTTATTTCTGTGCTGGAGAAGACAAAGGCAACGATACTGATTATCAGGCCTGTCTAATCGAGAACAAATCTGCAGCATGCGGAGTTGCAATCGATCAAGTTCGACAAACGGGAAGCAATGGAAGACATGTGAACCCCACAGCAGGGCCTACTCCATGCGGACGCACTTTTTGGGTATGCGATCAGACTATCAAAGATACGGAAGAAGAATACAAAGATGATTGCGCTGAGTGTGTAAAGAGATTCCCAACTATGTGCGCAGACTTCGGCGAAGGCAGCGGATGGTGCGGTTGTTTGTAAATGCAATCACCCACACAAACCAGAGAATTAGTCGATAAATACTTCTCCCTCCAGTGGTGCAGGGAGAATATTGTTGTCCCGATAGGTATAGAGAAAAGTCCATCCGATGGAACGCAAAAGTTCACAATTGCCATTGGTAATTTCAGCTATCTCGGAACGATTGGTGATTTCATAAAAAAACGAATCACTAATGCAGGCTATGAATGCCAATTTATTGAAAAACCGGCCAATGAAATCCAATCACTACTCGACAAAGCCGCCGAACAGCGATTGATAAGCGGAGAAGGTCTTGAGACCTTTGAATTCAGTGATGACGAGGTTATAGCAGCCCTACAAGATGCAGATGAAGATGGTAATTCGCAAGGGTTTGACTTCGACTTTGATGATAGTGACGAACAAATCATTGAAGACGAAAGCCTAGATCTGTCGGCAGAGATGCTGGGTACGAAGATTCAACAAGCAGCCGCAAAAATCTTAATTCACTCCACACGCTCTGGAGTGTCCGACATCCACATCGAACCTCGACAAGACGATTACAAAGTAAGAGTTCGTAAGGATGGTGTGATGCAAAATTATGTGAGCATGCCAAGAACGGCAGGCATCAAGCTAACTGCATGCCTAAAGAACATGGCACAAATGGATATTGCAGAACGACGACAATCTCAAGACGGAAAAATTAAACGCCGCTTTGAGGGAAACAGCATGGAATTTCGTTGTGCTACAGCTCCAGGGAAGTATGGAGAAAAGATGGTGCTTCGAATTCTAAATAGCAATGCAGAAATGCTGAGCCTAGATACGTTAATAAGCAACGAAAAGGTACGTACCGAATTTCGTTCAATCCTCAATGAAGCTAACGGTATCATCATAGTATCGGGTCCAACAGGTTCAGGAAAATCGACCACACTAGCATCGGCATTACGAGAAAAGGACTCTGGAGAACTGAATATTGTGACCGCGGAAGACCCAATCGAATACGATCTGGGCGGCAATATTCAACAATTTCCGGTGATTCGTGCCAAGGGGCAAACATTTGCAAATCTACTGAGAACATTTCTACGTCAAGACCCAGATGTAATCCTCATCGGTGAAACGCGAGACCCCGAAACGGCTGAATCCTCGATGGATGCAGCCGAAACGGGTCACCTCGTATTCACGACATTGCACGCTAATAGTGCGGCGAGCTCCCTAACACGATTGATCGATATGGAAATACCGAGCTATAAACTCAACACCTCATTACGTGGAGTGTTGGCTCAACGACTACTACGAAAGGTTTGTGCATCCTGCAGCACGGAACGTCCCATCAATGACTCAGAAAGTCAATTCACGGGCATCCGTCCTGGCACAGCTATTCGTGTAGCCACCGCCCTTACGGCTGAGGAGAAACAACAGCGAAAACAGGAAGGAACCCTTTGCCCTAGGTGTGGTGGAAGCGGATACCAAGGTCGGATCGGCACCTATGAGCTGATGAAGATCAGCAAAAACATCCGTGATTCGATCAAAGCGCAAAAATCAAATCATGAGATTGAACAAATTGCTGTTCAAGAGGGAATGCTAACGCTCAGCACATACGCTATTGATTTGATTGAGAAACAACTAACAACCATTTCAGAACTCAGAAAAATCAGTAATAATGAGTATTGAATCGTATTCCTGACCCAATGAGCATTGCACGTCAGATTGTCGGTTTTGCGGTCAAAGCTGGTTCATCCGATATTCACCTAGAAGAAGGTTCGCCAATCGCCATACGGATCAATTCAGATATCAAAATTTTGGAAAATGTCTTGCAGCCGGAAGACATGTCAAAATTATTACACGAAATCGTTGGAGCCGAAAAGGTAGCTGATTTTGAACGTACTGGCGACCTTGATACCTCGATTGGACTCGAGGGCCTATCCAGAATCAGAATTAATGCTTATATTGCAAACGAAAAGCGCTGCTTAACGCTCAGAATTCTTCCCGACAATCTTCCAGCGTGGCAAGATTTAGGGCTACCAGAACCATTCATTAATCTCACACAAAAAGAACGTGGTCTTGTTCTCTGCACGGGACCAACCGGCTCAGGTAAATCAACTTCACTTGCAGCATTCATCAATTGCATTCTAGAAACACAAAAGAGACACATCCTGACAATTGAAGACCCTATAGAGTTCGAATTTGCCCACTCAAAAAACTCAATAATTCACCAGCGTGAGGTTAAAAGAGATACACAATCATTTGCTTCAGCCTTGCGGGCAGCACTAAGAGAAGATCCAGATGTGATTTATATCGGGGAGATGCGTGATCTAGAAACTATCCAGTTAGCAATTACCGCTGCTGAAACGGGCCACCTGGTGTTGGGTACATTGCATACGTCTTCAGCAGCGAAAACAGTCGAACGAATCGTCGATGTATTCCCTGGCGATCAGCAGGAGCAAGCTCGCCTTCAAGTCTCCACATCACTGGCTGGGATTATGTCTCAAACGCTCTGCAAAAATACATCTGGGAAGCGATCACTAGCCTATGAAATGCTTGTTAATACGCCCGCCATTTCCAACTTGATTCGTGAACGCAAAGTAAGCCAAATATATTCACAACTTCAAACAGGTAGCAAAGAAGGAATGAATACATTAGAGCAATGCCTCGAAGGTCTAATAAAATCAGGTACCATCACTCAAGACGAAGCTCTAAGCAAAGCGGCTAATCCTAAGGCCTTACTGAATAAGGACAATTAATCATGGCTACCTATGGTGCACCGAAACATAATTCCTCAAGGCATGATTCGAGAACAGACAACCAAAACAAAGCATCAGCACAAAGATTAAAAGCAAATCAAATATTGCCAGGGAAACTCACAGTTCCCCAAAAAGATCTACTCGTCTTTTTCAGGCAATTATCCGTGATTTTGCAAAGTGGTGTCGCCTTAGCACAAGGTCTTGTCTTGATTGCAGAAAACATGACAAACCAGAAGTTAGCCGCCTGTGTACAGCGGATTGCAAGACGATTGAATGCAGGTGATGAGCTGTCTGAATGCCTAAAAGAATATCCGAAGGTCTTCGCCCCAATCACTATCGGTCTAATCGAAGCTGGAGAGACTGGCGGTATTTTAGATGAAGTTCTCGAGCGTATTGCTCAGTTATTGGAAGATCAAGCAAAAATACGTGGCCAGATTATTGGTGCCCTTGTTTACCCTGCACTTGTTTTTATTCTTGCCATTACCATCAGTCTTGCACTGCTAATTTTTATCGTACCAAAATTCAAAACAATGTTTGACGGAATGGGGGCTGATCTTCCAGCCCTTACATCCTTCATGCTCATGCTTTCGAATGCAGTGACATCCATATGGTTTGCGATAGGAGCACCAATTATGGTCTTCGCTGGGATCTATCTCTTTCGGAGTATTTACAGCACCAGCGCTGGTCGCCTCACAATAGATCGCAATATTTTTAAAATCCCCCTTTTTGGAGATCTCATCCTTCGGTCAGAAATGGCTAGCATGTGCGACACAATGGCTACACTAGTCAACGCAGGGATTCCGATCGTTGAAGGTCTAGAGCGCTGTGTATCAGCCAGCTCGAACGAACTAATCCGTCGAACAATTAGTCGCGGCATCAATTTAGTAATCCAGGGTCAAGAGCTTAATTACGCATTGAACTCTGGCCAAGTATTCCCAAAACTTGTTGTTTCAATGATTAAAATTGGAGAGGAGACAGGTCAGCTAAGTTTTATGTTGGAGAAGCTGGCGGTATTTTATAAGCGTGAGGTTGAGTCAACAGTTTCGGCTTTAACCAAAGCCATGGAGCCAGCCGTTATTTTCGTAGTGGCCGCAATTGTCGGCACGATCGTAATCTCACTCTATCTACCAATGTTTAGTCTGATCACAAATATGGGAGGTTGATCAGGCTACTCATCAGAAAATCGCAGTTCACCTAAAAGACTTGAACTATTTTGCAAAGCATCGTTTTCTAAGTCTAAGTTATCACTCTTGGGATCTTTCTCTTTTTTCACATTATCCATAATTTGGATATCTTTCTTAGGGGCATCCTTCAATTCTTTATCCTCATCCACTCCCTCTAAGGACAAGCTCGGCCACTCTTCCTCCAAAGACACATCCTCACTAACATTCTCTAACTCCTTAAATTCTTTCTCATCATCCACTCCCTCTAAGGACAAGCTCGGCCATTCTTCCTCCAAAGACACATCCTCACTAATATTCTCTAACTCCTTTAATTCTTTCTCCTCATCCACTCCCTCTAAGGACAAGCTCGGCCATTCCTCCTCCAAAGACACATCTTCACTAACATTCTCCAACTCCTTCAATTCTTTGAATTCGGCCTTAACTATACGATCTAAGGATAAACTTGGCAGTTCTTCTTCCACATTACCTGCCGCATCAGCAAGCTCAATAGCAGCTAGTATATTTTCGCCCGGAAGACCAGAAATCTCTTGCTCGATATCTTCAATTGACGAAATAACGAGATCTCCATCCTGGGCTGAGATTGGCAATTGGTTATTAGACTGATTATGCACAATAACCGACTGAATATCCTTCATGTCATTTATTCCTTTTGATAACATACCGCAACCTAAGCCAATCAAGCGCGATATGCCTTTAATTACCAAAAGCCTCTCATCAAAGTGAAGTGAGCTAATGCTATTAAAAAGAGATGGGCAACGAGACTCAACAGGTACAGCCAATCTTTCCTGGAGCAAGTCAACAAGAGTAGGATGTGCACTATTAATGCCGAATAAAGAGACACTTGTTAATTTAAACTCCGGCCAACTTTCCGTAAAACGATTAATAGACGATACAATCTCTGAATTCAAAACCCTCAAATCAAGCTCAGACAATGGCAAATAGCGCTCATCTTCAAGCACAATGAATTCTGCTGGTATCATTTCATCCTGAGCTTTTTTAAATTGCTCTTCATCCAACTCAGGGTTGGGAAATAATCGAATCGAAGCTAAGCGCTCTGTCTGTAAAGGACACATCGACGAACAAAGAGTCAGTTGTGTACTTTCGGCAGACAAATCTAAGATGCCATGAACCTCATAGGCCCCCAAGGATTGCAAAGAAGAAGAGGCAAGCCTCAAAAGGCTAAATGAACCAATTTCCATCTGAATAAGGTCAAAATCAGCTAACCTGACAACCTCAATAATTTGATCAACAATATCAGTAGGAATTGCCAGTAAGAGATAATACTCCCAATGTCCATCTTCAGTTTTTAACGATGATGGGATTAAATCAAACTCAGTCTGCGTTATTGGAATTGGAATTTGTACACCCGAAGAAGGATCCAAAAGATGGAGACGTGCCTCCTCAACCGACAAACCACTAGGCAAGGAGATAATCTTCTGAAAAGCAACCTCTGGTGGCAAGACAACAGAACAGCGACGGAGCGCAATCTTTTTTTCTAAGCAAGTCTGTCGAATCAGATCAGCCATCGCTTGAGGATTCTTAGGTACTCCACGCTCCAGAGCATCCTCGGGAAGATCAATCTGATCAATATGATCAAAAATAACCATATCTCCTTGGCTACTTAACCGAGCTTCTGCCAACGACAGATGACGGCTATGAAAATCAAGTAAAAGAATTCTTTTCGACAACATTCGCTGCCAATTTGATACCTGAGCAGACAAATTACTGATGTCTAAACCAAAAAATGTCGTGGCCGTCGCTGGAGTAGATGTCATGAGTCAACAGAATGGCTTTGGCCGACAAAAAAGACGACGAGTGGGAAGACTAGATGGACTTAGATTAGCGGGAACTGCCTGTAAAATATAAATACCTGACTTTGAATTATTCAAACCTGATATCAAATCTGAAAGCTGAGATTCTGGTCGACTTAATGTTCTCCATAAACAAAATCTATAATCGGGAGGAAGAAATCTTGGCGGAGTCGCTAATGGGGAGTGTAATTCGCGACCAGGTAATTGCCAATCTCTAAAGGGAAAACGTGTACAATTAGAGTTAGAAGAACCAACTACTGCAGCATAAGGTGATACATTAATCGCAGGCTGATCTAAAACAGCTACCAACTCATCCATAGCAATTTGTAGATCAGCATGATCTACAAGTAAACCTTTCGAACATGTTTCTGGATCTACATCTGCATCACATCCCGATTCATCAATCAGTTCTTGATCAGATTCAGCCATAAAAGTTGTTGTAAACTGCATAACCATAGCAACAGTGCTAGTAAACATCAGCAAGATCATCATAGCCATCGTCATTTCAATCAAAGTCATCCCTGATTGAAACTTATGTGAATGGTGGTATCTACACGGCATAACGCTACCCATCATTCTCCAACTGCTTCAGTTCTTGCTCAAGAGACTTGAGATCATCGTCTGTGAAGTTAAGTTCACCTTTCAACCATACTTGTTCAGCCAAGCTCAAAGGTTGTGCACCAGCACTATTAATGCTGCGCTCAGCAATTTCAATCGCCAAGACAAGAGATAGGCTCGCAGCCATCATAATTATCGACCCGATAACAGCATCAATCATAATATCACTGCTTTATATTTTTTCAAATGAGCATTGGCTCTCACTGTCATCAAAAACACAAGAATAAAATTCAAAGACTTTTAAATTTTCATTGGGACTTACGACCACTCTATGCTGAATACTATTAGGCTCGTTAGGTATTGTACGCGTAAAAGTACAACTGGATGGGAGCCCTACAGAATCGTCCGATTTAGCGACAAATTTTGGACTTGTTGTCTGAAGAGACAATGAATTTTCTGCAATCAAATTAACTGGGAATACAGCTTGTGCAGGATCCCCAGACCAAGGAAGCAAACATTTTCCGTCGTCCGCCTCATATGTACTCTTATCGAACGTATCAGCTCCTACTCCTACTGCGCGTTCAACGAGATGGCAGGTGCATGAACTTAGACCGCTAGATGGCAGGCCCCAGAGGGCCAGATTATTGATTCGACTCCCATTGATGTTCATCTGATTAATTTCATCCAAAGCCTTCAACCAACTTTGATCCAACAACGAAGCAGCAGGTGTAACTTGCCAATAAAGATCTGCTGCTGGTTTCCAATTGCCTTGCTGATTTAAAAACCCCATCGACATCTCAACAATTGCCATGACACCAGTGATCATCACGATGCCCAATCCAGCGTAGAAAGCGATCACGTCTAATAGCCAGATCCTCTGCCAAGTTAGTACATTTTCTATGGGGCGCCAAGGGATAGATATCTATATCACTGAGTACATTTCTCTATTTGTCAAGCATTGAAAAAATTTTCTCGACTGGTCATCTTCCAGGGCTTTGACCATACGCAGTGAGGACTATAGACATTCTGGTTAAAAATGCTTTCTCTGACACTTGCAATCCACTCGACTCAGCATTGATCTGAAGGTCACTCACAATGACAAACACCTGTAACTGTTCCAGTGCCTGAAGAAAACTCAAGACAGCTGTATAAGAGCCAAGAACAGTAATTTTTGCAGAACGTTTTTCCAAACCTGGACTTAAGAGAGAATCCAAGGCCTGGTCATTCGCTGCGACGCCATTCCCAGAAAGTGGAGGAGGGGCTCCATCAGCATTGATATCCACGGGGGGAACATAACGTTCAATCGCCCCTGGTTCTGTCGTCTGAATAGCAACACCAGCCAATAGAGCCAATTCATCAAGCTCGGAGAGGAACGTGGTGAGTTCGTTCGTGCCAGACAACAAAGCAAGGAGAAGGTCCTGTTGCCGCTGACGGAGCGTCTGTTGCTTGGATAAATCTCTCAAACGTTGCCCCAAGGCAGGAAACTCAATCTGTTGAGCAAGCAATGCATCCACCTTGCTTTTCTGATCTCGAAGATTGACAAATACTGGGGTTACAACGCCAATAGCGATGATCCCTGCCAATACCGCACCCCCAACAATGGGCAACACCAAGACCGCATTTTCTGGGGTCAGCCAACTGAGTTGGCGCTTTACACCTTTTATTTGAAAATTGGTCATGGCAACAAACCACCTTGCTCAAGCCGTTGCATTCGCCACGACAACCCCTCTGCCCCAAGATCCAAAAGCCGTTCTCGCGTTGCCTGGGCAGCATCCGCAGCAAAAGCTCCCTTAAGTGAAAAATTGAGCACAGCCGCTTGATCAGCCATTCGACGTTCAGCACGAATTAATTTCACGCTGGTAGGAGCAACCATGGACGACTGTTCCATACGCAGCATCAACGCATTCACCGCGGTGAGGCCGTGGGGCTCAGCGGCAAGTCCTGACAGATCGATCGTTAATCCTTTGCTCGATAACCTGTTGAGTGTGAGGCGCTGGGGCATCAGGTTTTGCAATTCCACCAACAAAGCAGAACTCGAACGCACATCCGCCATCGCTTTTGCCATTGCTTGATTTGAGCTCTCCAACGTTTTCAATGCCGAGGCCGCACTTTGGATGCGCTTTAACAGTTCCGCATGCTCTGCTGCGACAGGCTGGAGCTGTTGAGCACGCTGTCTCAACCAGCTCAAGCGCGCAAAAAGCAGCGCTAAGACCAATACCGCAATCAGAGGGAAAACTGCACCAAACAAGGCACCCCGGCGAAGCAAAACACCCGAAGAAATCGCTTGCGGGCGTTGCTGGCCATATGCCTGCCGTCGCCCACGCAGCAGATCAAGTTCTTGCCATGCACCTGAAGTCAAATCGACGTTAGTAAGATGAAACTATTTAATCGAAATCTCGAGGATTACGCCAAGCGCACTCCACGATCAAGATGGTCTTCAACTCAAAAGATCAAAGGAATACTCGCGGTCTCTACCGCAAAAAATGCACTCATGGTCGCCATCAGTATGGCGATAGGCATTGGCATGACTTTAGCGACGCAGCATTGGAATCGGCAGACAAATCAGCTCACAAACCAGTTGCCCATTAAGAAAAACCCATCCCTTGTTAGCCCTCTTTTACTCACTGGCGAGCCCTGGATAGGGAGGAAAGATGCCCCTCTCACCATTGTGGAATTCAGCGATTTTGAATGCTCTTACTGCCAACGATTCCATCAAACAGTGCTGCCCAAGCTGAAAAAGGAATACATCGAATCCGGTCTCGTGCGTTTTATACACAAAGATCTGCCCCTTCCTTTCCACAGCCAAGCCAAGAATGCTGCTGCTGCTGCCCGCTGCGCTGGTAAACAAAATCGCTATTGGCAGATGTATCACAAATTGTTTGATCAGCAAGCTTGCCTTCAATGCAAAGGGGCCAAGGGCATTGCTCTAGAGCAAGAGCTGAATACCGGAGATCTTGAGAGATGCATGAGCCACCCAACGACACTCGCCCTCATCAATGCGAATGTTTCAGAAGCCCATCTGCATGGAATCCGCGCGACTCCCACCTTTGTGATAGGGCGAACGCAAATCGACAATAGCCATAGCGGAACGATTGTCGAAGGAGCTTTGCCCTGGCCCCAGTTCAAAACCATGGTCGACCAGCACCTCAAAGCGTTGCGCGGCACCTAACCAAGGATTGCCATCAACGGCATAATTTTTGAAACCACTTCGATGGATGCATCACGCCGTTCAAGACGATCGCCTGTGGTTTCACCGACATCCGACGGAGGT
>QCVM01000009.1:0-47930 GCA_003210375.1 Synechococcus sp. AG-686-B21
CCTAGATGCCTTCCTGTCTCTGATTGGACCGCTTGGTTTGGATGCTGACAGTGACGCTGCTGTGGAGCCGCTGCAGAACCTTTTGGAAAGCATCGCGCCTTACGACATCTCCACGGTTGTGCTGCACCACAGCTCTAAATCAAGGGCACATGAGCGTGCCTCCAATGCATCAGCAGGTAGAGGTCTTGGCCGAATGGCTAGCCATGTGGTGAACCTGCATTGGCTAAACCCCGACGCGAAAGAAGACCAACGGGTGCGGCTCACTACTGAAGGGCGCAGCTGCAAATCGACGGATTGCGTCATTGAGCAAGTCGACAGAGCCGTCTTCACCTGCCACGGCGACACAACGCAGATCAGTGCCCAGCTGGATCTAAAAAAGGTTGAGTCAAAACTGTCGGAACGGCACAGCAACGTGCTGTCACTGGTGGAAGAGCACTGGATGCTTACAGATCGGCCAATCAGCCCAGTTGAGGTTGCTGAGGCGATGGTTGATGAGTTTGGGGACAACGGTCGCCAGAAAGCTCTTCAGGCGCTGGACGCTTTGTTCCGAAAGCAACTGGTGGAAAAGATCAAAAGCTCAGACGGAAAGCGCGGCACCGTGGCGCTCTTTCAACCTCGGAAAGACAGGAGGCGTCCATAACGGCTTTCCAGGGTTTCGAGCCTTTCCTATTGCATAGCCAACTGTTGAATATCTTCTTTTAAAGCTGTTCGGCACTGGGTAGAAAGCATCGAAAGGCTTGAAAGCCTCTTCAGACACAACCTCTCGACTTGCTGCTATCAATGCAGTGGGTCACTCAATCCAAACCATCTGCATCAGCTGGACTTCTACACACCCTTTTCCACATATGTGCACCAATTAGTGCGCCAAGAAATACCTACGACCTGCGGCCGTTAAACGTGCGCTTATTCGCGATCTGTATCTGAGGCTCCACCACCAATCGCACCAAGCCATTCAATGCACCAATCGCTGCACCGTATTGACGTGCCTTCTCAGCCTTGTTCATTAGACGTGCATATGACGCCACACACCATGCAGCTAATTGCGCATACGTTTGTGAGTCGATGCTCTCTAACAACGCATCCTGACCAAGATTTACGTCACGCAGGCTTGTTCGACGACTGCACCCCCACTCCACTGTCAGGCGTGACACGGCATCAGCAGGAGATAAACCTCCAGCGAGTAATTCAGCAGCCCTACGACGACGTAACTGACGTTCTTTGTAAGTAGTTTTTGCCATTATTCAATTTCTAAATGATTTGGGAGATGCCAGCATCCTCAACAAGCTCTTTTCATGCGCGAAGTAACTGCCTAGGATCACAATATTTTTCTGCAAAGCCCCAGCGCCCTTCATCTAGCAAAAACTGCTCTAATTCCATGACAATATCTATAAATTCATTTGGATGTAAGCACGTTAGCTCTGTACAACCTGGCCAGGATTTGAGGCAATCCGGAGGCTCAATACCCCAGCCAAACTTAAAAGCCTGCTCTACAAGGACAGCATCATCACGCATTGGATAAAAACGAGGCTCCATGAGCTGTTCTCCATATCCTCCTTGCTGTGCTCGAGCTTTTCTTCTTTTTGAAATTCCATATTTGAAATAGCCATGCTGCGGAGAAGCGTATAGATATAGCTCTGCTGGCCCCGTGCGCTCTAGCACTCCAAGTAAAGCTCTCCATACGTTATCAAATGAAGCACTATTTAAAGGTCCAGTTTGTCTTCCAACCTTCCTTACGGCTTCTCGCTTACAGCACTTGAGGCCCTTGCCTCCAAGCACATCATTAGGCAACGCTGGATGCACTTCCTCATGATTAATACAAAAGAAATTAATTTTTGTCCTCGAGTCTATGTAATCTCCGCTATGCCATAAACCTCTATCTGTCTTCTCACGCAAGCGAGCACGAAAAGAATTTGCAGCGTTTTTGTTTCGTTTTTGAGCATCACTTCTAAACCCCTCAAATTGGCAACAATAAATGCCTCTGCCTTTTAGAGCGTGGTTAGGAGTTGTTCTAGCCCTTTTGCCATGCCTTAAACATTTGTGCCAAATAGGGGTACTGTCATCAATGTATTCCTCATCTCTTTGAAGTCGTCCAATAGACTTTAATTTCCCATCATATTCTCTTTTTGTGTTCAACCTTTGTGATTCGGCTCTAGCCTTTGTTGTAGCTAGATGACAACACTTAAGGCCGTGACCATTGAGAATATTCGAAGGCAACGATTCATGAATTTGATAATGAGCAAGGCATCTGTATATGGTTTTTGTAGCCGCGCCTTTATAGAGTCCTTGCAAAACAACCTTCCCTAGCTTTGCGGCAGCCTCGGCATGAGCATAATGAGGAATTTTCTTCCTGCTCGAATCAATATTTAGCTCATTAAGTATTTTTTTAATTGTATGGTAAGAAGTCTTGTTCTTTTTGGCAATCTCTTTAAGGCCAAGCCCTTGCCTGTAGTCAACACTTATGCAATTTTTTTCAACATCAAGCCATTTTCTTGGAGCTGGCATTAGCTAGATCTCCATTCGCCTAGACATTTTGACACTGCGATTGCTCATATGAGCCCAGCAGAAATAAAAGCTTCCTCGACCTGCGATAACGAATCAGGATCTAAATCCATATCAGCGATAACGCTCTGGATTAGATCGCGTGTGAGGCGAAACCATTCCGGGCGTGTCGTTGATCGTGGCCAATTGTCCACAACATCCAGAACTGGTGTTGGAGCGATGTGATCAAGGATGTTGCTCATGACTGCAGTGCTGTTGAAGCAAGTTCACGTTTGAGGCGATCACTTAGGTCAGCAGCAGCATCGCGATCGTCGAGAACACCACCAGCGATGTGTTCAAGGTCTTTGTTCAACCCATCGATCTTTAGATCGAGGTAGACGATGTGTTCTGCAATTTGCTTTTCGTAGCGGTGCAGGTTGGCAGGCACGGATAGCTCATTAGAGAAACGTTGAGCATTTATCCAAAGAATGAAAGCCAATTGCCCAAGAATACGTTAGTTTCGGGCCCTACAGGATCGACAAAAGCCAGAACTTGGCCATTCAAGCCTCCACTATTTGAATCAGTAACGACTCCTTCTTCTCTACCATTTGTGTCAACTATTAATTTCCCAGCATCGTTGTAATAGATATTTTTGTCTTTATTGTATATATCACCAAATATGTGCTTGAATTTTACGGAATCTCTTTTAAATTTCTTGGCAAGTTTTCGCGAACTTTTGAGCTGCGGAGACCTAGGACTAAGAAGTGACCTATGAATCCTAATTCTGTCACCCTCATGAGGATTAAAGTTTGCAATATATGGCATATAATAGTTATTAATCAGTGGCCCATTAATATTGTACTGCGTACCGCCATCTTCCTTAAGAATCATGCCTTTAGATGTCAGCTTAAAATAATCCTTAATGCCATTTGATCCGAGCAAAAGCTCCTCTTTATATCTTTGCTTATGTACTTTTTTTTTATTTTTACTTTCGATTGGCCCCTCTCCCAGTAGATGCTTGAGTCCTAATACATCGTCCGAAGCCAGGAAAAATGTAGCTCCTGCAGATTTTTTCCCACCTGGATTATTGGATAGCAGAGTATTGTCCCAGCTATGATCTAGATGATTTGCTTCACCCTCTGGAGGAGTTAATCCTATGGATTCAAGAATTGCTCGCTGAATGCTTCTAATATCGTCAAGACCTCCATACTGCTTGCGATTGTGAAAAGAAAGCATTTGGCCATATCCATTCTTGAAGGCCAGACCTCCGGTCCACTCAGTATTGGTGGCGATCCCTCCTGAGAGATCATCATTAAGGTATTTATTGATATTTGTAGGGACAAAATTATAATGCAATTCTCCTCTTTTATTTTTTACTTTTTGGAAAGAGACGCCAGTTATAGAGTCAATATAAGTAAAAATATTATCAATCCAGCGGGATTGTTCCTTGTCAGCTTGAGCAGGATCTTCCGTTGTGAAGGAGTCTGTCCAACGCTTTGATCCTGCTGGCTCCTTATGCAAAAAGCTCTCATCCGAATATGAATACGTGATAACTCCATCGGCGGCCACATTGCGCGCATATTCTCTTTGCGGCAAACCGTCTTTAGCGAAAAGATAAGAAATACTGCTTGACATCCTCTACAGGAATCTTTTGTGAGATTTGACTATCTTATCACATTGCTAACAACATGCTTATAGCCTATTGCTCCGATCAGCTAGACCTCTAATCTCTATCTGCATCAACAGAAAACCTGGGTTTATTGAGTTACGAACAAAATTAAGCCACTTATACTTCATGATAGACATACAATAAGTCCCTACATTACAGATTTAAAGCAGCAAAAAAATGTCTGATGATGGGCCGGAATACATATAAGATCAGCCGTAGATATTGGGATTGGCCCAGTATGCATCCCAGCCTGCAAAAATCAGGTCAAGATCGTGCTTAGTGAGAAATGGTCCGTCTCTTTCTACAAGTTCGTCTCCACCCATGATGGTATTGGGATGATCGTCAAAGAAATCAGTAATCGGGTGCTGAAGACCCAGCAAATGTCCAATTTCATGGGAGATTGTTGTCTTAGTGTCGAATTTGTCGAGCTTCTTATTCACAGTCTTTGATTGTTCGTAGATTACCGACTGCAGCCCAAGGCCATAACTATCGCCAGGGTCCCAAATACCAGGCCCTTCCCGGCCAATATCTCTAGCCATATTTTTAAATTGAACAATGCCAGCATCAGCTTCGTTGATGTTATTGACAAATTTGATATTGAAGCCTGTAACCTCATCGAAAGCTTTAAACTGTTTCCCAATATGTTTAAATTCTTTATTCCTGATCTTTTTTGTACCAACAACTGCTTTCTTATCGACAAGTACACTTAGTGTTGAATCAGCTAAACTGCTGTAATCAAGCCAATCAGATAGATCAAGATCGAAGGTTGCATTTGTTTTGTCAGATTTGATAAGAAGTTCTTCGGCGTCCAGTTTCTTGACGTAGTCAAGATGGGAATCAGCCTTGGGGTGCAGGTGATTAGAATGATTATGTTTATGACCCATTAAATTATTGTGTAGCCGGAAGCTTTACTTCCTTATTATACTAAACTATCCCTTCTAATAAAATTTCCGCAACTGCAAGAGTCCGTTGTGGTTCGGATGAATACATCCCCAGCAACTATTTACAAGTGGACTCGCCAGCTTCAGCAAGATCTGTGGGGCTGCAGCACAAAAAGAATGCTGCACAAAGGATTACTAGCGACGTAATGGCCAGTTATTGCGCTCGACGAATGTCCGAGGATCGCTTGAAGAGCGAAGACATCACATCCCACTTGAACCGAGTGTTTCGACTTTTTGCGCCAGCAGAGCCGCTTACCGCTATTTGGCGCACACTTTGGCGCACAAAAAATGATATTTAGCCGTTTCGGCATTAAAAAAGCGGCTCCTGCGAACCGCTGAAAAACCAGTCACTGACAGGTTTAATTTTAGGATGGAGCCAAGCGGATTCGAACCGCTGACCCCCTGCATGCCATGCAGGTGCTCTACCAGCTGAGCTATGGCCCCAAAAATGATGGATTTGCCCTCGAGCAATTCTTCATCATTGATACTTTACACCGCGAAGTTCCTAAACCTGCCGCCAGACAGCGACGAGCTTTCCCTGAACCTGTACTTGATCTGCAGGCAGCTCAATCGGGGAATAGGCCGGATTCGCGGCCTCCAGCACAACAGTGGGTCCCTGACGATGGAAATGCTTGAGCGTGGTGCCGCTGCCAGCCACCAAAGCACTCACCACCGTGCCATCCCTGAGTCCTTGTGGATCGATCACAGGCTCCATCAGCACCACATCGCCATCAGCGATGTGAGCGTCCACCATCGAGTCGCCGTTCACGGTTAGGGCAAACAAACCTCGTGTTTCCAAAACGGGTGCAAGGTCCAAATGATCCTGCACATCATCAAAGGTGTCGACCAAACCACCCGCCGCCACAGCCCCTAGAACGGGAATGCCAACGGACGCCGCCACATCTCCGAGCAACTGCAACGTGCGGGCTTGGCCTTCTTGCCAAGTGATCCAACCTTTCTGTTGCAGATGACGAAGGCGACTCTGCACCGGAGCCGGTGAACGCAAGCTCATGGCTTTCATCATCTGACGAATCGAAGGGCTATGACGATGGGTGCCGATGTAATCGGCCAGCCAGTCGTACAACTCCTGCTGTGCGGAGGTCAGGCTCTCCTGGGGGTTGGCGGCCACCAGCAATCAATCATTGAACAATACATTTGTACCCCCTGCCAGAACTTGCCGCAAGGGGGGTTGGCAATCTCACGCAATCACAAGCCACCCATGAGTGCCGCCAGCAGCGCTTGCTGGGCATGAAGTCGGTTTTCGGCCTGATCAAAAATCCGACTGGAAGAGCCCTCCAGCACCTCAGCTGTGATCTCTTCACCGCGGTGTGCGGGTAAGCAATGCAGAGCAATTGCATCCTTTGCGGCGTGATTCATTAAGGCCTGATCCACACAGAACGAGGCAAAGGCAGCTTCCCGTTCAGCTTGTTCATCTTCCTGTCCCATCGATGCCCAAACATCGGTGTACACCGCTTGTGCACCAGCCACTGCTTTGACGGGATCTGTGCAAATGTCGATCGAAGCTCCATGTTGTGCCAACGATCTGGCCTGATCCAGCACCCCAGACAACGGCTCAAATCCTTCCGGACAACCAATCCGAACGTTCACCCCGAGCAAGGCTCCACAGAGCATGAGGGAGTGAGCAACATTGTTGCCGTCCCCGATATAAGCCAGCGTTTGTCCGGGAAGATCACCATGAACTTCCAACATCGTGAGGAAGTCAGCTAAGGCTTGGCAGGGATGTTCAAGGTCGGTGAGGGCATTGATCACTGGGATGGATGACCAGTGGGCGTAATCAACGAGTTCCTGTTGAGCAAAGGTACGGATCGCCAATGCATCGCAATAGCGACTCAACACGCGAGCTGTGTCCTGCAACGGTTCGCCGCGGCCTAGCTGCGTCACGGTTGGGTTTAGATCCACCGTTTGACCACCGAGCCGGGCCATCGCAACTTGGAAACTGACCCGCGTCCGGGTGGACGCCTTGGTGAAGATCAACCCAAGAACGCGATTGCCGAGATCGATGCGTCGATCTCCCGATTTCAGCTGTGCCGCCAGCGTGAGAAGCGCTGCCGTTTCAGCGGCGGAACCATCCGCAGATGAAAGGTAGTCGTTACCCTGCAGCCCCCCAAGAGAAGCTGCAACCCCTTCAGCAGCGAAAGCCATAGCAACGCTCTAAAGGACAGTTATCGGAGATGGAAGGGGTCCGCGTCAAGCGCTGACACCCTCCGGAAGAACACTGGCCTCCAACATTTGTCTGAGATCGTCTCCCTCAATCACTTCTTTTTCGAGAATCTTCTGGGCGATTGTTTCGAGAAGACCCATGTTTTGACGAAGGATCGAAAGAGCATCATCGTGGGCTTTGTCGACAAGACCGCGCACTTCGTGGTCGATCGCTTGAGCTGTGGCATCACTCACAGAACGGCGAGGATTGTTATTGCCACCAAGGAAACGGCCTCCCCCCTGTTTGTCGTAGGCCAGAGGACCAAGGGTGTCGCTCATGCCATAGGTCCCCACCATTTGCTCAGCAAGATCGGTGGCTCGCTGTAGGTCGTTCGCAGCGCCAGTGGTGATTTTGCCGAACACAATCTCCTCAGCCGAGCGGCCACCCAAAAGCGTGGCTATCTGCCCCTGAAGATCTTCTTTGGAGTTGAGGAAACGTTCTTCCGTAGGGAGTTGAAGTGTGTAACCCAAAGCACTCATCCCTCGAGGAACAATCGAAATCTTGGCAACCTTGGTGCCGCCTGGCATGAGGTGACCAACGATTGCATGGCCAACTTCGTGGTAGGCCACCACTTTTTTCTCATCGTCTTGCAAGACACGACTCTTCTTCTCCAAACCTGCTACAACGCGCTCAATCGCTTCACCAAGGTCTTGCTGTTCAACCCGAGTGCGCTTGACCCGAGCAGCTAACAGAGCCGCTTCGTTCACCAGGTTGGCCAAGTCGGCGCCGGCAAATCCGCTGGTGGATTGCGCCACGCTATCGAGATCAACACCCTCAGCCAACTTCACTTTCTTGGCATAAATCTCGAGAATGGTCTTGCGCCCGGAGAGATCTGGACGATCGACGAGGACTTGACGGTCGAAGCGACCTGGACGCAACAGCGCTGCATCAAGGACCTCAGGCTGGTTGGTCGCAGCAAGGACAATGACTGGCTTGTCTTGGGCAGCAAAACCATCCATTTCGGTGAGCAACTGGTTGAGCGTTTGCTCGCGCTCATCATTTCCACCCACAACTCCCATGGAGCCAGAACGACTCTTACCAATGGCATCGAGTTCATCGATAAAGATGATGCAAGGCGCTTTCTTCTTGGCTTCCTCAAAAAGGTCGCGGACACGAGCTGCTCCTGCACCAACAAATAACTCAACAAATTCCGAGCCGGAGATGATGAAGAAAGGAACTTCCGCCTCACCTGCTACTGCCTTGGACAGCAATGTTTTACCTGTTCCAGGAGGGCCTACTAACAACACCCCTTTCGGAATGCGAGCACCAATCTCTGTATAACGCTCAGGCGTTTTTAGGAAGTCAACGATTTCCGTTAGTTCGTCTTTGGCTTCATCAACACCAGCAACATCGGCGAAGGTGACGCGAGATTCTTCATCGGGAACATAAACCTTGGCTTTGCTCTTGGTGAAGCTCAGCGCACCTTGTGCGCCTCCACCCATCGAACGACGAGCAAAAAACTGAAGAACGACGATAAAAATTAGTGGGGGAACTACCCAACTCAAAATAGTGGTGAAGATATTTGGTTTTTTCGGAGGTGCTGCAGCGAACTCAACGCCTTTTGCCTCAAGACGTTGGGGGAGATCCATATCAAAGATCGGGGTTGTTGCCAACACAGGAGGAGTCCCTTCTTCAGGAGCGATCAACTCGTAACGGATTTGATCTTGGGTAATAAAAGCCCGTTTGACAGCGCCATCATTGACTTGATCAATAAATAACGAATAGGGAACCCTCGGCACCTGCTGCATGCCGTTGCTTGGAATAAAGCTGCTAGCCAGCAACAAAACGCCGAAACCAATCAACACCAAGTTGATGATTCCGAAACGACGGTTCGGTTGATTGTCGTCCTGACGGATCGGCATAGCCCAAGACTGCTGTTCGTGCACGCTACGAGGGATGAAGCGAAGCGTGAAGTCAGCATGGGGGTGAGAACCGAACGGCCCCTAAGGTCTCAGGAATGTGTGGTCGTTACTGCCTCGAATCAACAGCCGATGAATTGGCGCGTCACCTCAAGCCATGGCTGAAAGCAGACGATGCTCCATGGCTGAAGCATTACGCCCCCCGGGCGCTGATTCAGCCTGGGGAGCCGGTGCTGGCGCTTCGACGCGAACATGGCCAAAGCAGAGCTGCGCACATGTTGTGGGGGCTGCTACCTGGCTGGGCGAAGGATCCACTAACCAGTCATCGGCCCATCAATGCCAGGGCCGAAAGTATTGCGGAGAAAGCCTCCTTCCGGGGACCCTGGCGCCATCACCGCTGCCTTTTACCCAGCAGCAATTTTTTTGAAAAAGGCCATCAAATCGGCCGGAGCGACCAGGAGATTTTTTGGCTGGCGGGGCTCTGGGATCGCTGGGTGGGTCCTGATGGCAGCGAAGTGGAAACCTGCTGCGTGATCACCACAGAGGCCAATGCCTTGGTCAAGCCGCTGCACAACCGCATGCCCGTGATCATTCCGAACGGATTGGAAGACGTTTGGCTGGAACCCGGTGACAAGCACCATCGCCATGCTCTTGAACCGATGCTCTCTCCTGTTTCTGCAGAGGGTTGGTGCTGTAAAACCACATCAGCATCTGCATCAGCAAAAACTGGTGGAACAAGCCTGATCCAACCGGAACAGCTCAGCCTGCTCTTGCCCCTCCTAAGCGGGGAGATTGGAAAGCAGACGGTTGACAGCCGCGAGGGGTAGATGACCCTGAACGCAGTTCTGGATGTCGGTTTTGGGGTGGGCTTCGAGACTGCAACGCAAAGGAAACTTGCAACTGAAGTTGCTGCTGCTGTTCACCCTGGTGGTGATGGTGGGCTTCGCCTTTCCGCGGCTGATCTGGGTCACCCACGTGGGCTACACCTTGATCGCGCTAACGCTGACACAGCTCATGGTTCGCGACGGCCTGGCCCCAATTTGGGCTGATCGGTTGTACAGCAGCCTTGGCTTGTTGGCGGTGTTGTCGATGTGGGTCTGGCTGCTCACCCCCCATGAATTGATTTACAGCGGTGTTCCCCTCGCCCTGAGCTGGAGTGTGCTGGTGGGTTGGAGTGTGATCCGCCTCGTCAAACGTTTCGCCCAAGAACCCAACGTGAGCGAAGCCTTATTGATGGGTGCGACGGCGGGCTATCTCCACATCGGGCTGACCGCAGGGCTTGTGATGAATGCCCTGCAAACCATCCAGCCCGGCAGTTTCGAACCGCTCAAATTTCCCATTGGTGCGGGGACGAGCGTTTTTGCAACGTCCCACGTGTTTTCGACGATTAACTACTTTGCCTTCGTTTGCCTCACCACAGTGGGATTCGGAGATATCAAGCCGATGCTGCCGCTCTCCAGAATGGTGAGTGTGGCCACCAGCATTGCCGGACCGCTCTACTTAGCTGCAGTGATGGGTGTCCTGATCGGTCGATTTGCCAACAACTTGGAACGAACCATCGTCGAGTCCGAGCAGCGGCCTAACGAGTAAGCCTGAACCGAAATAGCCAATCGTCACCCAAGCGCTCAGAGCTCAGCAAAGATCCAGTGACCACCTGGTCCATAGCCGTAAAACCCAGATCTCCGAGGGGCGTTCTCGCCGGCACACCCCCCATGAGCTTGGGAGCCACCACAGCGGCAACCTCTTGGATGCAACCCTGACGAATGGCAGCGGCAGCCAGCTCAGGACCGCACTCCCACAACACACGATTGCAACCACGGTTCGCCAAGTACTTCATCAAGGGCTCTGGTTCAGAGGCTGAAAGTCGTTGGCGTTGGGGGCCTGAGGGGAAGGGGCGATCCTGCGCTTCAGGTCCATGGGCCACCAGGGTGGGAGCTAAAGATGTATCCCACAACTGAGCTGTTTCGGGGAGCTGCATGCTTCGACTCAGCACCACCCTTAAAGGCTCAGGCACACGTAGTCCGCGGCTGGTGAGCAATGGATCATCCACACGCACAGTGCCACCACCAACGATCACGGCATCTGATTTCGAGCGGAGTCGATGCACCCACTGCCTTGCCGTTGGCCCACTGATCCATTGACTCTCTCCATTGGTCAAGGCTGTGCGGCCGTCCAGCCCCATTGCCCATTTGAGGGTCCCCCAGGGACGACCAGTGCGGACTCGATGCAGAAAAGCCCGATTCTGGAAAGCGGCTTCGGAATGCAAGACCCCACTGATCACGTCAAGCCCTGCCCCCCTGAGTTGCTGTATCCCACCACCTGCGACCCTCGGATCCGGATCCTCAAGGGCAATCACCACCCGATGGACGCCAGCCTTTAGGACCGCTTCAGAACAAGGAGGAGTTCGCCCGTGGTGGCAGCACGGTTCAAGGGTGACGACAAGGGTTCCGCCTTGGGCCCGATAACCGGCTTGCGCCAAGGCGCCCACCTCAGCATGGGGGGCTCCGGCCCGCGAATGAAACCCTTCCCCCACCAACCGACCCTTCTGATCGAGAACAACAGCACCCACGAGAGGATTTGGGCTGGTTTGTCCATCGGCAAGGGCAGCTAACGCCAACGCCCTCCGCATCCAGGCATCCCACATCAGCTCAAGGGCAAGTCCTGTAACGAGCGCCACTCACCCACCACGTATGGAGGAATTGGCAACTCCGTGATGACCCCAGGCAAAACAAGGCGCAACGGTCGGTTGTTGGTGAGATCGTTGAGCAAGGGGTCGAGCGCAAATTCCACAGCAGCATCACGACCGTCACCTGCCAAAAGAGGATTATCCAGTGTGATGTCGTCAAGAACCCAATTGCGGCGACCAGCCAGGATATGGAGTCCAGCGGGGTGATCGATGCGCAGTTTGCCGGGATAACCAACAATGCGGAGCACAACAGGTTCTCCGGGTTTGCCCTCCCGATAGGCCACCGCTTGCCAGCTGTCGTAATCGAGATCGCGAAGGCTTTCGAGCGACCGAACCATGGCAACGCCGTTTTCGCTTTCATGCTGATGGACCTGAGCCAAGGCGATGCCAGGTGTTAACACCAACAACGTCAGAGCAGCCAAAAGCGAGCACATCAAACGGCTCATCTTGACGCATTCCTGGGTGACTGGCCGAAACACTACTAAGACTGTTCCTTTGAATGAAAGATCAGAAAAGCAAAGGATCACCAAATTTGCCTTGGGCAAATGACCCTGACGAAAAACATTCGGCTTGGACAAGTGCAGCTTGCCCTCAGTCATCCCTAGATCCGGGAAAGCATCGGTTATCAAAAGGTGCGGGACTTCTCTTCCCATTACGGCTTCCAAAGCCGAAACCATTTTGCGAGGGACTACCGCCTCATTTTTGGAGAATCATCAATTGCAACACTTCAAGGCTCTGAAGCACCCGGTATTTCAGCCCAATCGGTGTCGGTGGCCCACAAGCCCCAAATCGCCATGGCTCTGAGGTAGTGACAGGCCCGGAAGGTATTCACAGCTGTGATCGCCTCTGGTGTTCGGAATTGCAAGCCACCCGAATACACCTGATTCACCACCGCTCCCGTAATCGCAAGGGCCGTGTCGCTCTGGCCCATCAAACGGAAATAGCTGGCAATCCCGAAATTGATTCCAGTCCAAACCTCAAGCGGATGAGTGCCATTCGGATCGAGTGGAGTTCCATCGCGGCGCAATCCGTTGGCGACGCCAAGCGTTCCACCCTCGAAACGCTCAAAGCAGGCATCCCGCACCACATTCAACGTGCTCAGGGCATTGGCGTCACTCACGACAGGAGGTAACCCCAACAAACGCGCATAGAAATCGCCACAGAGCTGATCCGCCATCACGACTGGCGTTCCGCTTTCAGCATCGATTTCATAGTACTCGCCATTCCAAAGCAATCGATCAAAGTTGCTCCTCGACTGTTCAAGCCACTGACCAAAGCGGCGTTGCTCCACCGTCGTGTCGAGGCCAAGGTCGAGTTGCAGACGTTGCGCCATTGCCAATGCCGCTTCCAACGCCGCGATCCAGAGCGCTCCGCAATAGGCGCTGACCCCTTTCAAGGGCCAATCATCAAATGTTTGATCCGGCGCACCGCCGTTGTCGGGCAAACCATCGTCATTGACGTCAAAACATTTGAGGTAGTCCAAGGATTGGACCGCCGATGGCCAGCACTCCGCCAGAAAATTCAAATCTTCGCCGGTTGGGGCGAGTTGGAAGGTTCGCCACACCTGCAACACGAAGTCACTAGCAAGGTCTTTCCAGAGGTTGCAATCTTGATAAGCGGTGTAGTTGGTGGCATCAAATGGCATCTCATTCGGGGCACCCAGGTCGTGGGGCGTCGCACCAGCCACCTTGCGATCAGCCTCAACCCTTCCCCGGCCTTGGGTGAAATACCAACCAATAGGGCGTTGGGAGGCATCACGCGCGGGGATCGCGCGTGAAAAACTGCGCAAAACAGCCTTATCCAACTCGGGCCAAAGCTGAAGCAACGCAAAGGAGCCGTACAAACGAACGTCCAAGCTTTCGTACCAGGCGTAGTCATGACACTCCAAAACTCCAAATCGGCCGTAGGGATCCTTCGCCGTCGCCGCCGTCCAGAGGCTGCCACCACTACAGAGGTCGTAGAGCTCGTTGAATAAGGCCATACGCACAGGCTCCGGAAGTTCTTTTCGCTCCAGAACGGGTTGCTGCCAAGCCTCAATTCGCCCTCGCCAATCGCTCCAATCCCTTAAGGCCTCTGCTGCGATCGCAGCAGCATTTCGGCCATCGCTGCCAAAGAAGTCGGTGTAGCGACGGCGGTCAGCACAGCCGGAGGCAAACGCTGTGATCGGTAGATCCCAGCTTATGACCACTGGAATCTCGCGTGATTCTCTTGGAGCCAAAGTGAACTTCACCACCATGGCGGCACTCGCCTGCTCGCCGGCGCGGCTCTCACGATCGTTATCGCTTTCCGGAATTCTTCCCTCTGCAGCAAAGGGAGTCCAGATGTCGGAGCCATCTCCGCAGGGATCCCAACGGCTGCAACGCATCACGTCAACGCCGTCTAGATCGTCGGGAACCGCAAGACACCACTGGCCTTCCCCCTCTGCAATCGGGTCGGACGATCGGCCCTCCAACAGAACACCGGTGAACCCTGGCTCATTGGTGGCACGGTTGCGTTGGCCTTCGCCACGGCCAATGGCCGGGGAATAGTTGTGTTCGGGGCTGCCATCGTCACGGAAATGAACTTCCGCTGAAGCATCGGTATTGGTGAACCAGCCAACGGTGTTGCGCCAACTAACCATCAAAGACAACTCCAACGGTTGGTCGGTGGGATTCGCAAGCTGCCAACGAAACACCGCTACCGGATAACTGCTGCGTTGGTAATCGCCCGGAAGAATCGGGCTAAACGCTTCACACAGCACCCCGGAACGAAACACCCCGTCGTAATGGGTCCAGGTCAGCGGGTAACGGGCGGCATAGGTGCCCGTGTTGCAATTTTCGGTACTAGCGGGGTACCAACTCCAAGCCGGAAGAGATGCCGCAGCATCTGGACGCGACGCATCGCCCTCCGGCGCAATGGCAAGGGCATGGGCGCGCACATCATCACCCTGCTTTTCCCATAGAGAGAACTGACAATCGGGGAGCGTTCCAAACCAATGTTCCCCACCATCAAGATGCCACAGGTTGGTGTTGCCATCAGGGGCTCGGCCGAAGCATCCAGCACCAAATCCCCCCAGAGGCATGCCGTGGTTCGGACCATCATCGAGATTGCTCGCATAACGGACGCTGTAGGGCTGGTCCCAACCGAGGCCAAACGGTCGACTCCAACTGGCTGATGGCGGGGTCCAAGGACTGGAACCACGGCGCAGCATCCCGCGCACAGCGGAGAAACCCAGTCCAATCATGGAGTGCTTAAAAATGTTCCAAGATTGCCAGGTTTTAGAGCATCAGCCAGGGGTTAAATCCTGCGGCGCATCTTCCGCATCCACAAGGGCATCCAGGGTGACCGCTGTTCGCACCAAGGACTGATAGCGATGCAGAGTGCGGCGGTTTTGATCCAACCAACGGGCTGGAGCACCTCCACTCGAAGCCTCTGGCCATTCTTCATCCATCAATGGGAACTCCTCTTCAGTTGCAATCAAGGCCAGTACCAATTCATGCAACCGCTGTCGTCGTTCGGGCTGTCGTCGTGCAGAGCTGTTCATCTCATCACACCCCCAACAGCTCTAGTAGGCGCTGCTCCGCTAGCGGCTCAATGGCCACAATGAGGGAATTGCGGACCGAGGCAGCGGCAGGATCATTGGTAAGCAGCTGATGCAGATAGGTGGTTCCACTCCGCCAATGACCGAGCACCACGATGGGGGCGGGCGGAAGTTGGCGCGCCCTCAGCTGACGACGAATCGACAGGGAATGGAGCCAAGGCAATGGTTCTACCATCAGATCCTTCACAGTGATCATCACCTCTGAGGACCGACCGGAGAGGAAGGGGCGACCCACAAACAAGCCTCGCCAAAGCACCCAGGGCCTAATGAAACCTGCAATTATCGAGAGATCTGAACGTGGGGGACAACGACCCACAGGCAACGCATCAACTACCACCAGAATGCCTGGATGATCGATGTGATCGGAACCGATGCCGGGGCACCAGCATCTTTGCCTACGGCTCATCAACAATTGATCCGAGGGGCGGACTGGATTGCCGCACCGCGCCGACTTCAGCCGGCGCTGAACGCTTGGCTCAATCAGCCAACGTCCTTCATCGACAGTGACGATCCCCGCGTCCTGGTGGAGACCCTACAAGACTTAGACATGACGGCTCCTGGCGTGGTGCTAGCGAGCGGCGATCCTCTCTGGTTCGGCATCGGCCGCATGCTGGGAGATCGACTCGGCACCGCGCTTCTGCGCTTTCACCCAGCCCCCACCTCACTACAGCTAGCCTTTGCCCGCATTGGCCGCCCTTGGCAAGACGCCACGTGGGTGAGCCTGCACGGTCGAGATCCCCAAGCCCTGAGCCAGGCGCTCCAGAAACGTCCTACGGCGCTTGCTGTTCTCACCGATCCAAACCAAGGCGGCGCCAACAGCGTGCGGCAGATACTCGCCAGTAGTGGTCTTGAAGCCAGCTATGAACTTTGGCTGTGCGAAAACCTCGGTCATCCGGAAGAACGCATTCTGCGAATCGCTCCGGATGACGATCTACCCCTCGATCTGCATCGGCTCTTAATTACGGTGCTGATTGCCAAGGAACCCGCGCAGCAAGATCCAAAGACCTATCCCCTCTTTGGCCTCGATGATGGGGTGTACCTGCAGCACAGCGACCACCCTGGTCTGATGACCAAACGGGAGATCCGCATCCAACTGCTGGCCGATCTCAATCCACCGGAGCGAGGAGTGCTTTGGGATTTGGGTGCCGGCACAGGAAGCGTTGGGCTCGAAGCCTTGCGATTGCGGCCGCAACTGCATCTCATGGCGGTCGAACAACGGGCTGGAGGCGCCGCACTGATCAAGGCCAATGCCGAACGGCTGGGGGTGTGCCCAGCAGCGGTGCTCGAAGCCAATGCCGTCGATCTTTTACGGGGGGAGCTCCCGGCGGATCTCCAGCAACCCAACCGTGTGCTGCTAGGAGGCGGGGGACGCCAACGCAAAACGTTGCTGCAACTCGTCTTGGAACGCTTAGAGCCGACGGGCATCGTGGTGGTGCCTCTCGCCACCGTGGACAGCCTCAGTGATGTGCTGCGGTTATTAGAGGACGCCAACATGACCGTACGCATCAGCCATCTCCAGGCCTGGCGCGGACAACCCCTTAGCGATGGCACACGACTTGTGCCGATGAATCCAATATTAACGGTGAGTGGCACGAAATCATAACGATATCAACTCCTATTAGTTACGGAATCGTACTAAATAGCGCAGGATCGCCTGCCCTGATGCCAAGGCGTTCTGCCTCGCCAGCCGCCAGTTCCACCACCCCATCTGCCAACTGACGCGGGCCATAGCTGGGGCAAGGCAGCCCTGGACAAACCGGGACTCTGGGCTGAATCTCCACCACTGTTTGCCCCAGAACAAAAATCATGTCCAACGGCGCCAGGGTGTTCAGCATCCAAAAACGCAGCGGTCTTGGGTTTTCAAATGGAAACCACATGCCGCGCAAAGGGGGCAACGGGGGACGTTGCATCAGGCCACGCCTTTGCTCCTCAGGGGACCGGGCTACCTCCAAGGCAATGCAGAGCTGCGGCTTGATGCACCATTGCGCAGTCAACGGCAACTGCTGGGGCAACGGAAGGACTGGTGGGGCATCCATCGCCAATCAACCCTTAGCTGTGGGGGGGGCGAGGCAATATCCCCGGCCGCGGACGGTGTGCAGAAGCCTGCTCTCACCACCAGCCTCAAGTTTTTGGCGCAGATACCGCACGTACACCTCCACAATATTGGCGCTAGTGGCCCGCTCGCCGTGCCAGACCTGTTGCAACAAATGATCTCTGCTCAAAACGCGACCCTGATGCTGCAGCAGGGTGAGCAACAACATGAACTCCCGCGTGGTGAGGTTCAGAGATCGACCTCCACGCCAAACCTCCCGCGTTGATGGATCCAGGCAAAGGTCATCATTCTTCAGTTGAAGCAGCGACGGTCGGCTTGGCTGCGGTTGCGACAGGGTGCAATGCAACCGCATCAATAGATCACTGGGGCCACTCCCGGACAACCCAAAATCATGCGCACCGGTTTGCAGGAATTCAGGGCGAGCATCCACGCTGTCGACCACCAAATCGAGCAAAAGCGGCAAGCCGGCAAAACGATGGCGGAGTAAGGCAATTCGGTGTCGTTGATCAGCTGCAAGAACAGCCGCCACCGGCCCTTGGTTCTTCAGCCCATCCCAGTCAGCGACAGCCAAGTTCGTCAAGTCAACGGCGCTATAGCCCGAAGCTGAAAGACGGGGAGCCAGCACAACAGCACTGCCTCCCACTAGCAACAGCAACGCCTCACTCATTCCTTATCGGGCTTGGCAATATGCGGTAATCCCCAGCCGAGCTTGTTGCGTAGCACCTGGAAAAATTCGTGGTCAACCAGCCGCACAAAACGCACGGGGTGATCACTACGACGGATCAACACGCGATCCTCCGGCCACACATAACAACCAGCTGTTCCATCCACCACCATGATCAGGCGTTCTGGGGTGGCAGGGAACACGGTGACCGGTTCACGGTCGCTGAAGACAAGTGCCCTTGACGCCAAGGAGTGGGGGGCAATCGGCGTGAGCTGCAGAACAGAACAATCGGGCGTAATCACTGGACCACCCGCGCTGAGGGCATAAGCGGTAGACCCGGTAGGTGTCGCAAGAATGATTCCATCAGCAGCAATATCAACGGGAGCATGGCGGCCGATCGCAATCTCGAAGTGACACATGCTGGTGAGCGGCTCACGGTGGAGTGCCATCTCATTGAGCGAAAGAGCTTCCCAGCGACGCTGCTCGCCCCGCATCACACTCACGACCAGATTGCTGCGCTCTTCGATCGTCCACTGCTCGGTGAGCACCACATCCAGCGCACGATCCAAATCCCCTAGATAGGCCTCTGCCAAAAAGCCGAGATGGCCTGTATTAATCGTGAGAATCGGCACACCCACAGGTGCGGTCTGGCGGGCAGCAGACAACACCGTTCCGTCCCCGCCCAGCACGATGGCCAAGGCCATCGATGCGTCAAATCCCTCGGGGACACAGGCGCTATAGCCCAACATCCGCAAGTGCTGATCAGGATTGGCGAATCCGACCATCCCACCAGCACTGCTGGCTCGAACAACCTCCTGTCCAGCGGCTTCTAAGCGTTGCTGAATGGTGTCGGCCGTTTGTTCCGCTAGCGGCTTGCCATCGTTAACGATCAGTCCAATTCGGGGCACTGATCGATCAAGAAAGACAACACAATCACTTTAAGGGGATTGACGTGAGCCCATTCGTACAGGAAGCCAATCAAGGGGATTGCATATCTACGACTCTCCCATAGCAAGGAGACAACACCAATTCGATAATCTGATCTTTCAGCAGCTACAAAATAGTCCTTAAAACTGCTCAAGGAAGCGCATGTCACTGGTGTACAGCCTGCGGATGTCGTCGATGCCATGCCGCACCATGCAAAACCGCTCCACTCCCAAACCGGCAGCAAAACCGCTGTAGCGCTCTGGATCAAGTCCTAGCCCTTCCAAAACGGCAGGATCGACCATGCCGCAACCCATCACCTCAAGCCAGCGGCCTCGCCACTGCACATCAACTTCGGCCGAAGGCTCCGTGAACGGGAAATAACTCGCGCGAAAACGTACCGGAAGATCGCCAAAAAAGGCTTTCAGAAAGGCCATCACGGTTCCCCTTAAGTGGCTGAAATCCAGGCCTTCATCGATGGCTAACACCTCCACTTGATGGAACACCGGCGAATGGGTGGCATCGACCGCATCACGGCGATACACCCGCCCAGGAGCAACGATGCGAACCGGTGGGGGGTTGTCTTGCAGGTGGCGAATCTGCACTGGAGACGTGTGGGTTCTCAACAACAGATCCCCCTTTAAGTAGAACGTGTCCTGCATATCCCGTGCCGGGTGGTCTTCCGGGATATTGAGGGCCGTGAAGTTGTAGTGGTCTTGCTCCACTTCAGGGCCCTCCGCCACGCTGTACCCCAACCCTAAAAAGAGATCGACAATTTCTTCTGTTGTTGAGATCAAGGGATGGCGATGCCCCATCGGCGTACCAGACGCAGGAGCCGTGACGTCGAGGGTTTCTCCAGCGATTCGTGCTGCCATCGCCGCTTGTTTCACAGCCTGCAGACGCTCAGACAGCAACGTCTGCACTTGATTTTTCAGGACATTGGCCCGCTGTCCCACCACAGGCCGCTCCTCACCAGGCAATTTGCCCATGGCGCCGAGTACTGCGGAAATGCGTCCTTTTTTACCTAACAAACCAACCCGCAGCTGCTCGAGGGATTGGGCATCAACAGCCTCTGCTATTTCAGCGGCAGCTTGCTGCTCTAGAGCATCCAGCTGATCGGTGAGCTGCTGCAGGGTGACCGAGGCGCTCACTGGGCTGTCTTGAATGAGACAAGACTGTAAGCAGTCGGGACGCTTAGGTTTCGAGCAAAGACATTCGTTTCTATGGCACCGCTGCGGATTCTGATCAGCAATGACGACGGCGTATTTGCTGACGGGATTCGGACCCTCGCCGCCGCCGCCGCCGCCCGGGGCCATGAGGTAACCGTTGTCTGTCCTGACCAGGAGCGCTCTGCCACCGGCCATGGCCTCACCCTTCAAGCCCCCATCCGTGCAGAACGAGCCGACGAGCTGTTTGCCCCAGGCGTCACGGCATGGGCTTGTAGTGGAACCCCAGCCGACTGCATGAAACTGGCCTTATTTGAGCTGGTCAAACAGAAACCTGATCTGGTTTTATCCGGCATTAACCACGGTCCCAATCTCGGTACAGATGTGTTTTGTTCCGGCACCGTGGCTGCCGCCATGGAAGGAACGCTCGAGGGGATTCGCTCGCTCGCCGTGAGCAGTGCCTGCTTCCAATGGCGTCAATTTCAAGCCGCTGCCGATCTGGCGATGGATGTAAGCGAACAGGCCATCCATGGCCATTGGCCCGAAAGCATGCTGCTCAATCTGAATATTCCGCCCTGTGCCAAGGAGGCCATGGGAGCGCTGCGTTGGACCCGTCTGTCGATCCGCAGATACGACGAGCAATTCAGCTCCCGCAAAGATCCACGCGGCCGTGCTTATTACTGGCTCGCCGGTGAAGTGGTCAACGATTTGGAATCGGCTGGCGAAGGTCCCAAAGACTGGCCGAGCGATGTGGCGCAAATCTACAAGAACTGCCCATCACTCACCCCCATTCAGCCGGATTTGTTCTGGAGAGGCCCACTTGGGGACCTACCCCAGCTGAAGCTTCAAGCTCAGTCTGTTCATTAAGACGAGGCCCTCCTGAACAAGAATCGGAGGACTTCTGACTCAGGGCTCACTGCGCGCGATAGACGCGTTGCAGGAGCCAAAGCGAAAAAATCAATCCAATCAGGTGTCCAAACAAAACTTGGGTATTGCTCAACACCGAGAGCATCTCGAGCGATGTAATCGCCAAATTGTCTGCAGAGCCACCACCACCAATGGCGATGCCAGGGGTCTGCATCGAGGCCTGAACGAACAAACTTCCAGCCAGGGCTTGATAACCGATCGCAGCAAAGGTGAGGCCCACAAGATCAGCGAGCAAACCTCGTTTCACCAGCCTTGCCGTTTCACCTCGGGTGGGTCGCGCCGGACTATCCACGGCACGGCCGATGCGAACAATCAACCAGCCTTGCCAAAGGCTGTATAACAACACCAAAAACGACAGGGTGGTGAGCGATAGCCCTGGGCCCAGACCCACCGCCCGTTCAGCGTTACGGGCCAAACTTCCACCAATATTGTTGAAGATCAACACCCCCACCACCACCACTCCGAGCACCACCTGAATCCAAAAACGGATCCAGCCCATGCGCTTCAGCCCAAAGGACAACTGCTGGAAATCGAGGCGATCTGCCATGCCCTGTCGGTCAGTCGTTCAAACTTGCCATCAAAGCGTCAAACCTGCACCTCTTTGATCCCGCTCTGCTCGCCAAAGGATGCCCGCCGGCCCACAGCCCTGGCCCTTGGAAGCTTCGATGGGATCCATGCTGGCCATCGCGCCGTGATTGCCGCGGCCCTCGACGGACTGGATCCAGAGATCGGGGCTGTTCCAAGCGTAGTGAGCTTTTGGCCCCACCCCCGCGAAGTGCTGTTTGGGGAAACACGGTTGCGCCTCGACCTCCCCCAGGAAAAGCTGTCCCTGCTCGGACCGTTGGGCATCGAACAGCTGGTGCTCGTGCCATTCACCAAAGAGCTAGCGCAACTCAGCGCAGAAGAGTTCGCAGATTCCGTTCTGTTGGAGACCCTGCAGGCCAAACGGATTGCTGTGGGGACCAACTTCCGCTTTGGTCACCGACGTGCCGGCGATGCAGCGCTCCTGCAACGCCTGGCTCGTAGTCGAGGCGTGGAGGTGAGGATTGTTGACATCGTTGAGGACGCGGACGGGCGCATGAGTAGCAGCCGAATTCGTTCCGCCCTCGAGCAAGGTGCGTTAACGCAGGCAGAAGATCTTCTTGGTCGGCCCTACCGCTTCCAAGGCAAGGTGGTCCGCGGCCGTGGACTGGGACGTGATATCGGTTGGCCGACAGCGAATTTGCAGGTGGATGGCCGCAAGTTTTTGCCCGGTCTGGGGGTCTACGCCGCCTGGGCTCGTTTGGAAGGATCGGGAGAATCCATGCCCGCGGTGATGAACCTGGGGCCGCAACCAACGGTGGATCCCAATTCACCTTCAGCGGTGGAGGTCCATCTTCTTGATCGCAGCCTGGAGCTCGAACATCGAGAGCTAGTCGTCGAGCCCGTATGTCGCCTGCGCGGCCAACAAAAGTTCAACGGACTCCAAGAACTCAGTGCACAGATCGGGCACGATGCCGAAGCGGCCAGACAACTCCTCAGAGATCCTGGTTAAGCCATCCCTGGGTAAGCATTCACCAAGCCCCACACGATGAACACCCCGATGCTGCCGAGGAGCACGATGCCCCAAATCAACACTTTCATGGAGCTGTCGGAACCACCGTTCTCCATATTGATACTCAAAATTGTGCCAACAGCGTGCCATGAAACCGATGGATGAGGGGCCATCGGTCGATCGGAGAGTGGCAAGACTGATCGATGCCAATCTCGATCGAGCCAGGGAAGGCCTGCGCGTCGTGGAGGACTGGTGCCGGTTTGGTCTTGAGCGCGACGATCTTGTTGTACGACTCAAAGATTGGCGGCAACGCCTGGGGCGACTCCACCGAAGCATCTACAAGCAAGCGCGATCGACGGCCACAGACCCTGGGGTTGGTCTCAGCCATCCAGCCCAAATGGAACGCCACAACCCCCAAGCAGTAGTGGCGGCCAATTGCGGCCGCGTGCAAGAAGCACTTCGCGTTTTGGAGGAATACAGCCGCAGCCTTGATCCATCCCTGGCATCCGAATCAGCCGCAATCCGTTACGGCCTTTACGACCTGGAAGTCACCTGTCTCAACGCCAATGTGGGCAGCGAGCGTCGCCGAACCCTGAACAACTGCCAGCTTTGCCTCATCACCACCCCATGCCCAGATCTCATCGAGCGGGTGAAACAGTCGCTGGCGGCCGGGATAACCATGGTGCAGTACCGCTGCAAAAGCGGTAACGACCGAGAGCGACTGGAGGAAGCCAAAGCATTGCGAATGCTGTGCCGGAACCACGGAGCGCTCTTTGTGATCAATGACCGCATCGATCTGGCCCTCGCGGTCGATGCGGATGGCGTGCACCTTGGTCAAGACGATCTACCAACCGATGTCGCCCGGGGATTGATCGGTGCGGCACGCCTGCTGGGTCGCAGCACCAACACCCTGGACGACGTGCGCCGTGCCGATGCCGAAGCCTGCGATTACTTGGGACTCGGACCGGTTCACACCACCGTCGTTAAACCAGACAAACCCGCCGTTGGCCCGGTGCGTTTGCAAGAGGCCCAGGCCATCACGCGTCTGCCGGTGTTCGCCATTGGAGGCATTGATCTCGACAACATTGCGGCACTCCTCGATGTGGGCTGCAGGCGCATCGCTGTGATCGGCGCAATCATGGCTGCGGAGAACCCTGAGCGCGCTACTCAACAGTTGCTTCAGGCCTTGTTGCCCCCCGTCGATTGAATTCCATGGCTCTGGACCTAAACGTGAATGGCGAGCAACGGCGTCTTGATCCCTCTCCCACGCCAACAACATTGGTATTGGTGATCGAAGCGCTTGGTTACAACCCTCAACTGGTGGTGGTCGAGCACAACGGCGTCATCGTTCCGCGTACTCAGTGGCCGAACGCCTCCGTCAGCGATGGCGACAACCTCGAAATTGTCACCATCGTTGGTGGCGGTTCCTAGAGTTCATGTACAAAACCAGCGCCATTTCGGCAGCTAAATCATTGTTCCGGACCCGACGCTTGCTCGCTTCGCTGCTCCTCCCCATGGTGTTGGTGGGGCTCAGCCTGATCCACGTCCAGCCAGCTGATGCCGCTCGAGGCGGCCGAATGGGTGGTGGCAGTTTTCGAGCTCCATCGATGCCCCGATCCGGCGGTCGCAGCTATGGCGGTGGCGGATACCGCGGCGGTGGTTATGGCGGTGGCTACCGCGGCGGCGGTATGGGCTTCCCTTTCCTGATTCCGATTTTTGGATTCGGTGGTGGTGGCTTGTTTGGACTTCTAATCCTGATGGCCGTAGCGGGGGTTTTGGTGAACGCCGTCCGCGGTGGAGTTAGTGGTGGAGGATCCCCTGGATTGGGGGGAGCTCCAGCCGCTCCTGCCCTCCCTCGCAACGTGAACATGATCCAACTGCAAGTGGGTCTGCTCGCCAGCGCCAAATCCTTGCAGGACGACCTACGACGACTCGCCTCCAGCTCCGACACCGCCAGCAAGAGCGGTCTACAACGCTTGCTTCAGGAAACGACCCTCTCCTTGCTACGTCAGCCAGATCTATGGGTCTACGCCAATTCGGAAAGCGGAAGCGTTCCTTTCAACTCAGCTGAAGCCACCTTTAATCGGCTGTCGATGAATGAACGCAGCAAATTGGATGCTGAGCTCACCAGCAATGTGGGCGGAGAGCGTCGTGCTGACGCGAATGTTGGTTCTGGTGATGCGGACGACACCAACGAATTCATCGTGGTGACCCTTTTAGTGGCCTCAACCGCCACAGCAAAGCTTCCTGGCTCCGACACTGGCGAGGAGTTGCGTCAAACCCTGCGCATCTTGGGTTCAACCGCCTCAACGGAACTGATTGCCCTTGAAGTGATTTGGCAACCAGAAGGCCGCGGAGATGTGCTGAGCGCTGAAGATTTGGTGACGGCATATCCAAACCTTCAACACCTCTGAACGATCTACAGATTTTCTTCTGCAGATTTCAGTGAACTAAGCATTTTTTCTTAGGACCAACACCTAAATTTCGATTCAACACATTCACCGTTCCCCTTGTCTCCCGATCCTCGAGCAATGAAATGGCAACAGGACGGTGAATTGTCCCCCGGGGATCTGGACGCTCTGATCAACACGTTGAAACGCGTTGAGTGCGACCAGAACTGCGCCGAATTGGGTCGTTTAGGTCAAACCACGTCTGATTGATCCGCCCATTCCACTGTTCATCCTCGGAGAATTCGCAGCGCTGCCATTGCGGCTCCATAGCCATTGTCGATATTGGTAACCATTAATCCAGGCGCACAACTGGCCAACATTCCTTCAAGGGCGGTGCGTCCGCCCTGGCTAATGCCATAGCCAACAGAAACCGGCACACCGATCACCGGTTGCGGCACTAAGCCTGTCAGCACAGTGGGTAAGGCTCCTTCCATGCCTGCACAAGCAATCAAAACACGAGCCGTTTGCAGCCTTGGCAGTTGGTCGAGAAGACGATGCAACCCGGCCACCCCCACATCCATCACCGCGTCGACCCCGATTCCATGGCATTGCAATGCAACGGTGGCCTCTGCCACCACCGTGCGATCACTACTGCCGCCACTGATCACTGCCACCTCCGCGGCACCTTCCGCAGGAGTGGGCAACGCGCCCATCGTTAAACAGCGTGCGTGGCGATGGACCATCACCTGAGGCAGGGCCGACGCAATCACGCCAGCTTTATTCGGATCAACCCGCGTCACCAACCCCAGCTCGCCGGCATCCTCAAAGCTCTTCAGGATCGCAATGATCTGATCTGCAGTTTTGTGCTCGCCCCAAATGGCCTCGACCATCCCGAGGCGCTGTCGACGCTGCAGATCGAGTCGAGAATCCAACATCAGCCCGGTAAGCGAAGCGGCAACAACTCGCCCTCCAACACCAGCGGGAACGGGGATTCCGCAGTAACAGAACGGCCCAATGCGGCGTTCACAACCGAGTCGAATTGACGCTGAACCACGTCCACCTCATCGGAGCTGATCGCCTTCCATTGATCACGGGTGGCCCAGTGAATCAACAACTGACCTTCCTCATGCGCAGGATCCCAGGCGATGTCGCGTCCGAGGAATCCCTCCTGTTGCTCAAGCCAGGGTTGCCAGGTCTGCTGCTCTGCCTCAAGCCAAATCCGCACCTGAGACTCAGGAACCTTCAAACGCAGTTGTTCAATCACCGCCTCACTGGCCAAAGCCTGCCCCGCGAACAGCACAAGGATGGCGAATAACAGCACAAACTTGCGGATCATGGCTTCTGCAAGAGCGCCACGGCATGGCAGCTGATCCCCTCTTCACGGCCTTCCGGGCCAAGGGTTTCATTGGTGGTTGCTTTGACGCCAACGGCGTCCTCGGCGATGCCAATTCTCGCCGCGATGTTGGATCGCATGGCCTCGATATGGGGCTTGAGCTTGGGACGCTCTGCAATCACAACAGCATCCAGATTCACCACCTGCCAGCCCTGATTCCCCACGAGCTGAACCACCTGCTCAAGCAGCATCAAACTGTCGGCGCCCTTCCACTTCGGGTCCGTCGGCGGAAAGTATTTGCCGATGTCGCCGAGGGATAACGCGCCAAGGAGGGCATCCATCACCGCATGGACCAACACATCAGCATCACTATGGCCATCCAAACCGAGTCCATCGGGATGGTCCAAGGTCACACCGCCAAGGATCAAGGCTCGACCCTTCACCAACCGGTGCATGTCGTAACCGTTGCCGATACGCAACTGCATGGCGGTGTCGTAAGGGTGCTCCATTCTCTCGGTTTGCCACCGCGTCCAAAGATCCGGCCGACGCTCCTGGGTTCGCAGCTCACGCTGTTGCTGCCTCCAGTTCGCAATCGCTCCATGGTCTCCACTGCGCAGCACCGCAGGTACCGTCATGCCTCGGAATTCCGCTGGCCGGGTGTAGTGAGGATGTTCCAGCAACACCATGCTGTGACTCTCCTCCACCAGCGAATCGGGTGCCCCCACCGTCCCTGGGAGCAATCGCACCACACCATTGATCACTGTCATTGCGGGCAATTCCCCGCCGGTGAGCACAAAATCGCCAACCGAAACCTCTTCATCCGCTAGGCCGCGAATGCGTTCATCAAACCCTTCGTAATGCCCACAGAGAAACACCAACTGATCGAACTCGCTCGACCATCGCTGAAAATCGTTCTGCTGTAGCGGACGTCCCTGGGGAGACATCAGCAAAACCCTGGAGCGGGGGCAGCGAGGAACCGACTCCATGGCAGCAAACACCGGTTCCGGCTTGAGCACCATCCCGGCACCACCGCCGTAGGGCACGTCATCCACTTTGCGGTGACGATCGGTGGCGAACTCCCGCGGGTTGTGCAGATGCATCTCCGCAATCCCAGCGGAGAAGGCTCGGCCAATCACCCCCAACTCCAGCAAGGGAGCAAACGCCTGGGGAGCCAGGGTCACCACATCGAGGCGATAGGTCGCCATATGGTCTTAGGCGGAGGGCTTCGAAACCCGGCGGATATCGGTGCAAAAGCTGCCCTGCAGGGGAACACCCTCACCATCCACTGCCGTGGTGCTGCGCAAACGCAAATTCACGCGCGTGAACCAAATGCGCTCCTGCACCAAAACACCATCGGGTTTCGCGAGGTTGAGTTCCATGCTGCCGTCGGGCCAAAAGCGCCAGGTCCCCGCAGGCTCACCATTACGCGATAAACCACCATCCTCTGCAAACGAAAGGGTGCTGGTGTCTCCACTGGGGGGGTGCACGACCAGTTGCCCCAGACCAGAAGGTTGCATGGCTTCACAACGCACCGTTAGCTCCCCACGTTCACTGCTGTGCCATTCATCGTCACCCTCCATGGACAGCTCAAAACAGCTGCGCAAACTCATCCATTGCCCATCGCAAAGGGCAAGAAAAGCGGCTGGATCAGCAGGAGGGAAGGGTTGTTCACTCATCAGATCATTCTCTCAGCCAGCTTCACCAGGTGATGGGCAAAAACGGATATGGCCGATTCCATCCATAAAGAGCCAGACGCTGCTGCCCGGGTACAGCTGCACCACGACGGTGGAAGCCGAACACATCAGCGAGCACAAGGGTATTGGCGGGACATGTCACGGCCACGGACTGTGGCAGGCCAAGGCTGGCCAATGCCTCGTCTCGGATTCGAAAAGACCCCGAAACGTCAGGTTGACGTCGATGCAGCAGCGCCGCATCAGCAGTGGATTGTTCCCAGCGCAAACGAACTGGATCCAAACGGTGACTACCGGGGACGTACTCAAACGGACCGTCATCGCGCTCAACAGGACGCAAGAACAACCAAAACTTCAGCGCACGAAAAAACGTATCGCGATGCAAATCTTTCTGGAGGTCTGGCGTTTCGGTCTCCTCCCCATGGACGGTTAGGTACACATCCACCTTGTGATGATCCATCGGCAAACCAATCACCTGCCGAGAACAGGACGACAAGCGAGGGTCATGACATGCCGCGGCCGTCTGGGGCAGCACCAACGGATCGATATGGAGAAAGCGGTTAAGGGTGCCGCCATCGAACCGATCAAAGCCACCGGAGAAGGGTTGCTTGGGTTGAAATCCAACACGGTCATTCACCGGTAACGGATGCTGGCGCCCCATGTCGCGCACCAGCGACTCCACCTCATCGCGCAACGCCTCGAATTGGCCGGAGGGGAGGAAATTATTGATCACGACAAAGCCGTCTCGCTTGAGATCGGCACAGCGACCCGGTTTCAACCACTGCCGCCAAGTGCAAAGGGCTTCAGCGAGGTTGACCCGTTGACGATGCAGCTGAAACTCCCGGTTCAGGACGGGATGACCCACCCAAGGATCCCGAAAGCTCTTGGTGCGCGTCAGCAAAGAGAGCATGGTTTGAGCGTAGATCGGACTGAATCGCTGCTCAAAAATCACCCCCGCCATATCCCAACTCAGCCAAGCGATGGGGCTTACTTCGCCAATCAGGCACCACCTTCACAAACAACTCCAGATAAACCGAACCATCGATCAACGTTTGCATCTGGAGCCGTGCTCCCTGACCAATCGTTTTGAGCATGGCGCCGCCCTTGCCGATCAGGATGCCTTTCTGGCTTTTCCGTTCCACCAGCACTGTGGCCAAAACAGCGGTACGACCAGGGTTTTTGCCCTTAGGTGGAATGTCTTCGACGCGATCGATCGTGACAGCAACGCTATGGGGCACCTCTTCACGGGTGTGAAGGAGCACCTGTTCTCGAATCAACTCCCCCAAAAGAACGCGTTCCGGCTGATCCGTCACCATGTCCGGCGGATACAGCTGCGGTCCCAAGGGAAGCTGCTCAGCCATCGCCACGGACAGCTCAGGACAACCCTCCCCAGATATCGCACTGCAGCGATGCACGGGCCAATGGGTCTCCGCCAGTAGTTCGTCGTAGCTCGCCGCCGCCTGCTCCTGATGATCGGCCGCAACCAGATCCCATTTATTTAAAGCAACCAACACGGGCAGCGACTGCTGCCTCAGCAGATTCACGATGAAGGCATCGCCGCGCCCAGGCCGCTCACAACCCTCGAGAAGAAGAAGCACCAGATCAACCTCTCCAATCGCGCTTCGGGCGCTGTGGACCAGCCGTTCGCCCAAAAGGTGATGGGGCTTATGAATTCCTGGGGTGTCCACCAGCACCATCTGGGACTCTTCAGTGGTGAGGATGGCGCGCAAACGGTTTCGTGTGGTTTGCGCCACTGGCGATGTGATCGCCACTTTTTCCCCCACCAGCTTGTTCAGCAACGTGGATTTCCCAACGTTAGGGCGACCGATCAGGGCGATAAACCCGGACCGGTAGTCGTCTGGCGCTTGGGCTTGAAGCATGAAATCAGTCTGCGGGTTCATGGGCCAGGTGCGATACCCATGGCGAAGCCAGACAGAGCTGATGATGGAGCCATAGCCTGACCACAGTGGCAATGCAGGGCCATGCCGAATCAACAGCAACAGCCCACGTTTCAGCAGGCGATGGAGATCACAGCCACTTGGCTGCAGCAATGGGACAACGAAGAGATCAGCGATGAAGTCCTCGCTGACCGCATCGGTGAAATGGTGGCGAGCCGCGATGGGGCACGAGGATTTTTTGTGGTGACGCTCGCAGGAGATAGCGCCCTAATGGATCGCATCCCTGATGTGGTGGCGGGTCAGCTGCGCAGTGCTGGACGTGATGTGGTGGACCTCAGCGTTCGCAATTTGGCCATGAGCACTGCAATGGCAGTGCATCACAAGCGCAGTGGAGATCAAAATCAGCAAGCCGGATCGGAACGGGTCACGTTCCGCTGCACAGAATTACTGCGGCTATTGGAGCCGATCCTCGTGAAGGAACGCTTGGAGCAGCTGCTCGAAGCCACCATCGACAACAGCGGTGCTGACGTTTCCTTCTTGGAGAGATGGGGCTATGACGACGAACAAAAACGTGCCATTAGCACCTGTGTGTATGACATCGCAGCGGCTTAAGTGCAAACCTGACCACCAAAAATGAGATAAAGACACAAAAAAACCCCGAGGATGTCGGGGTTTTTCATGAAATAAATGAAAGGGCGCGTGAATCGTTTAGTCGCGGCGACCGCCACCGTTCAAAACAATGATCAACCGGAGAATGAAAATAAACAGGTTGATGTAAGTGAGATACATGCTCAGGGCACCGGCCAAATATTGGTCGTCCCGATAGGCGCGGGGCATCGTGTAGAAGTCCACAAAAGCGGCTCCCACAAACAGGATCGTGCCAAAACCTGCGATCAGCAGCTCAAAGCTGGTGCCATGGAACATTGCTGGGGCGAAGATCCCACCAACGAATTGAACGACCATCGCCAAAATGAGGCCGATCAAGCCAAGACCCACCGCACCCGAAAGGGCTTGGCCAACGCTGTCGCTCATGCGACGGCCAACGATGGAAGCGATGACGAACGTGATCCCGGTCGCCAGGGCCGCAGTGCCAACGGCTCCAACTCCAGCCACAGCTCCTGCGAAAGCCACCAGTCCACTCAAGGTGAAACCAGTGATCAAGCTGTAGACCGCTAGAAGGGGTAACGCCACGGCGTTATTGCCCTTCATTGCCACATTTTGGGCAGCAAAAAAGAGAATCAAATTGCCAATTAACGCCACCCAGAACAGGGGCATAAAGATTGGCGTAGCGATCAAGGTGAGACCGCCAAGCACTCCTAAAGAGGTGAGCACCATGCCACCGCCCACATAAGGCAAAGCCTTATTGACGACGTTGGGTCCGACAAGAGCGCTGGATTGCGCCTCTCGGATGGCTTGTTGAAAATTGCTGCTAGCTGGCATGTCGACCAGACCACATTGCTGATGTCACTTTGACAGTGGTGGCAATGAGATGGGGTGTGGATCTCCCTATCGACGCACAATCCGAGACGAGGGCCTAGCCAGCCCTTGTTCCTCTCGTTGTTCAATCCGTTGCTCATCAAGGCGGGCGTAGGCCTCCACAACGCGTTGCACCAATGGATGACGCACCACATCCGCCGAGGTCAAACGGCAAACAGCAACCCCTGCAACGCCTTCCAATACTTCGGAGGCCTCCTCAAGACCACTCAACTGATTGTGAGGAAGATCCACTTGGGTGACATCTCCCGTAACCACCATGCGCGACCGCTCTCCCAAACGGGTGAGCACCATGCGCATTTGGGATGGTGTGGTGTTTTGAGCCTCATCCAGGATCACAAACGCATCATTGAGCGTGCGTCCGCGCATGTAGGCCAGAGGTGCCACCTCAATCACGCCTTTGTCCAATAAACCTGCCGTCTTGTCGGCTCCAAGAAGGCAGTGCAATGCGTCGTAGAGCGGCCGCAGGTAAGGATCCACTTTTTGCTGAAGATCCCCTGGCAAGAAACCAAGCCGTTCACCTGCTTCCACCGCCGGTCTGGTCAAGATCAAACGATCAACCTTGCGTTCAGTCAGCATCCGCACCGCCAAAACGGCGGCCAAAAATGTTTTGCCTGTTCCTGCCGGCCCTAGAGCGAACGTGAGATCGTGACGCTCCATCGCATCCACATAACTCTTTTGTCGCAGGGTGCGCGGTCTCAAGGTGTTGCCCTGCGAACTTCGCACCAAAACTTGCTCTGCCATGGCGGAGTGGTCGTCGCCGCGACCTGTGTTCAGTGCCCCAAGAGCCGATTGAAGATCAACGGATGACACCGCTTGACCGTCTTGCCAAATGGGGCGAACCAACTCGACGACAGACGCAGCTCTCTCAATCTGAGCAGCTCGACCGGAAATCACCAGTTGAAGCCCGCGCAAAACAACTGAAGCCCCTGTGAGGGCCTCGAGTCGGTGCAACGTCACTTCAGCTTCCCCCGCGATGGCGAGGGCAGCTTCAGGATCAGGAAGGTCGAGGACGAAACGACCGCGGTCGCCCTTATCGGGTGCTGAGGTGATCAGCCTTCCGACGATTCAGCATCGGCAGCGGGAGCCTCAGCTTCAGCAGCAGCAGCGGCCTTGGCCTCGGCTGCATCCTTTGCTGCCTGTTTTGCAGCAGCTTCGCGCTTAGCGGTTTGCTTGGCTTGACCAACGGTGACGGAAGAGCGCACCGTTTTTTCGATCAAACCACCCCGCTCTAGAAGGGTGCGAACGATATCTGTTGGCTGGGCACCCTGACTCAGACGCTCGCGAATGGCCTCAGTATCCAAGCGAGTTTCCTTGGTTCTGGGGTTGTAGAAGCCAAGCTCCTGTAGTGGGCGACCGTCTCGTCGAGACGTGCTGTTGCAGGCCACGAGGCGGAAGCTCGCTTCCCGCTTCTTACCAAACCGCTTCAGGCGGAGCTTGATCATCGTGGCCCTGGTGTGAAATGTGGTGGAGGTTCAAGCTGAGCTATTCAGCCCGCCGAAAAACCACCATACCGGTTCACGCTCAGAGTTCTCCGAAGCCCTTCTTTTTCTTGGCTGGACGTTGACGTTTCGGGGGGCCACCACGGCCAGCACCGGAGGGCATTCCTGGCATTCCCGGCATGCCACCCATCCCCGGCATGCCACCCATCCCCGGCATGCCACCCATCCCTGGCATTCCCGGCATGTTTCCGCGGCTCATCTGCTGCATGAAGCCCCGCATCTTCTGGAAATCAGCCAGAACCTTGTCCACATCTGCGGGCTGGTGGCCACTTCCGGCAGCAATACGACGACGCCTGCTCGGCTGAGAGGCCAGCAACTCCGGCTGACATCGCTCGCTCTCTGTCATTGAGCCAATCATGGCCTCGACGCGCTTGAGCTGGTCCTCTCCCTGCTTGAGCATGCCGTCGTCGATCTTGTTCATGCCGGGGATCATTTTCATCAGCCCGCCAAGGGATCCCATCCGCTTGATCAGACGCATCTGCTTGAGAAAATCAGAAAAGTCGAACGACGCCTCCTGCAGCTTCTTCTGCATTTTTTCAACGTCGGCGAGTTCGACCTCTTTCTGAGCCTTCTCCACCAACGTGAGCACATCCCCCATGCCGAGGATGCGGCTCGCCATCCGCTCTGGATGGAACGGTTGCAACGCCTCGACCTTTTCACCGGTGCCGATGAACTTGATCGGCTGACCGCTCACTTTGCGGATGGACAGCGCCGCACCACCGCGGGAATCGCCATCGAGCTTGGTCAGCACCGCCCCGGTAATGCCTACTTGCTCATGGAAAGCACGGGTCAGTTCAGCCGCTTCCTGGCCAATCATCGAATCCACCACCAGCAGCACCTCATCGGGCTGCACAGCGGATCGAATTCGCACCATCTCCCCCATCATTTCGGTGTCGATCTGAAGGCGGCCGGCGGTGTCGACCAGAAGGGTGTCGTACCCCTCCGCCTTCGCCTTCGCCAAACCGGCTGCAGCGATCTCTTCAGGCTTTGCGTCTGTTCCCAGACTGAACACATCAACACCAATCTGCCCACCCAGGGTTTTCAACTGCTCGATGGCAGCAGGGCGATACACGTCAGCACCCACCATCAGAGAGCGACGGCCCTGATCTTTGAGATGCAGGCCAAGCTTGGCCGTTGCCGTGGTTTTACCGGCCCCCTGAAGGCCGGCCATCAAAACCACCGTGGGGGCCTCAGAGGCCTGGGCGAGGGGGGCGTTGTCTCCACCCATCACATCCACCAGTTGATCGTGAACCACCTGGATGAACTTCTGGTCGGGGCTCACCCCACGCACCACCTCAGCGCCGACGGCCTTGTCTCGAACCTCGGCAACAAAATCCTTAACCACCGGAAGGCTGACATCGGCTTCGAGCAGCGCGCGACGAACCTCCTTCAGAGCCCCATCAACATTGGTTTCGCTGATCTTGTCCTGGCCTCTCAGCCCTTTGACTGCATCTTCAAAGCGGGCTGACAGCTCGTCAAACATTGCGGGACCATGACTGGCTCAATGCAGTGATCGTAAAAAGCGACTCGCCAATTGCTCAGGAACCGGAAATGTATTCATGCAATTTCCACTCTTTTCCATCCCTCCCCAGCACGTAGGTCACGGTCAACGCGCCTGGAGGCGTCTGATCAATCACCGTTCCAGAGCGGTCGAGGGTCTGATCGGAATAGTCCACCTCAGCCTTCACAGCGATGCGTCGTGGTGTTCGGCTCACTACGTCAACACTGGTGACTGATGCCTTGATGGTTTTTGTGCGGCCCAGCGCAGCATCAGCGGTGCGCTCAGCTTGCACCCGTCGCAACAACCGATCGCGCGCAACCGTCGAAATCTGGCTCGAAACCGCTTCAGGCACGGCATTGGTTTGGCCCGCCAGCGCATTGGCTTTGGCGTTCAACCAGCCCTGGACGAGATCCTCCAGTTGCTGCTCAGACGGCACATCATTCGTTAAAGGCTCAATGGGGCGATCCAGGGGCTGCTCCGGTTGGAGCGTGGCCAAGGGAAGCGCTATCTCATCAAGATCATCGGGGGCCAGTAACTCCGGTTCCTGCTTCACCACTGGCGACACTGGTGGCGCATCGCTTCGCTGACGCAGCATCAACGAGACACCGCCACCAACAGCTGTCAGGACGGCCACCAGCACCGCAAGCTTGACCACGAGCGGTCGTGGAAGTTGGGGAGGCCGGGGCAGTTGCGGCAGAGAGAGAGAAGGGAGGCGCATGCCGCGTTCTTCCAGACCCTCCGAAGACTGCTCGGAAGCCGAAATAGACTCGCCAGACTGAAGACCCAGCCCAGAAGCAACGGGGGTCTCCCAAGGCAAAGGCAACGCATCGTTGAGCGGCTGGCGGGACGATTGGTGATCCAGTCGTTCGACGTAGTTCTGCACATCACGGTCGGCAAACCAGGCGTCGAGATCAATGGCCGTGGCATCAACATCGCGATAGCCCGGCAAAACATCCCGCCCAAGCCAAGCCCTGCAGTACTCACACTGCGCCGCCAAATTGTCGCCGGAATGCTGCAGGAACCAAGCCTGCACCTCCGCATCTCGGATCGCGGCGAAGTGATGCTCCGCCTCACGGACATTGCCAAGCAACAAGTCAAGACAGCCCAAAAGGGGCTTCGGATCCAGCTCTGAGTCCGGCAGAAGTTGAAGACGGTCCCGCGCCTGCTCAAGGCATTCAGGCTTACGCCTGGAAAAACCTGCAGCCGTCAGCGCGACAACCGCCAAAAATCCTGCTTCTGCTTCGCCCTTGTCCGACCAAACACTGAAGAGATCGATCTGTTCTTGCACCGTGAGGAAACGGCGGATTTGTTGGAAGAACGATTCAAAATCGTCTTGGGTCATCGACCCTGACCCCTCGACGGAGGTCACAAAATTCGCTCCATCCAGCCCGCCTCGGCGACTGACGAGCTCATCGAGCAGCGTCAAGCCCTGTTGGTGAGAGGCCTGATCGCTCAGATCTCGACTGATCAGATCCAGAATTCTGAACGGCAGAAGAGCTTCTAGGTCGCCTTCGAGCCTGCGCTGCTGATCGGGCAGCTTGCCCATGCGCTGTTGTAGTTGGATTCCTTCCACCAACAATTGCGCCGCTGCTTCATAACGGCGCTGACCCTGTTCTTCCACTGCTGCATCACGACACGCCAAAGCGGCCAACAGAGTGAGATCAGCTTCCCGCCCACTACCGAGGGCAGGCGCTTGGGGGGGCTGAAGCCCATGACTCGCCATTTGGAACGCCTCGAGGGCTCCATGGGCCTCCCAAAGAAGAATCAATCCAGCCACTTCACTGCTTGCAGGAAGGTCGAGTCCAACGGTCTCGTTGGGGTGAGATGCACTCAAACGAATCAGAGCAGATTCGTATTCGGCACGGTCATCTCGATCGGTGAGGAGATCAGCCGAACGGCTCAGCAGTTCGTTTCGCTTGAGCAGAGCTTCATGGGTAAATCCCTGATCAGGCGGGGCATCACAGCGGGTTTGTAGCCGGTGAAGGATGGCCGCCGCATCAGCGGAAGGACTTACACCCAGCAGTCGGAAATGATCGATGGGCAAATCCAACAGCTTTTTCTGTCGCAGGCGCGAACTTTAGTCAGTGTCAGGTATTTTGCCTATTCCTCATCCGCTGGCCCTTACAGTTGATTGGTGTGAATGAGCTGGTCATGGGTCAGGACCTCGCGGTGGACTCCGCTTCCATCGGTATCGCCGCCGCCGGTGCCCATGCCGAGCGTCTCTCCAATCTGGTGACGTCTCAACGCGCCATCGTTGACCGCGACACGGGCTTAGACCTGTACCGGGATATGACCCTGGGTCGGCGCTTCGAGGACAAATGCGCCGAGATGTACTACCGGGGCAAGATGTTTGGCTTCGTTCATCTCTACAACGGACAAGAAGCAGTTTGTACTGGTGTCATCGGCGCGATGAAACGCCAACACGACTGGTTTTGCAGCACCTACCGCGATCACGTCCATGCCCTGAGTGCAGGGGTCCCTGCGCGCGAGGTCATGAGTGAACTGTTTGGAAAAGAAACTGGATGCAGCAAGGGCCGCGGTGGCTCCATGCATCTATTTTCCAAAGAACATCACCTGTTGGGCGGCTTTGCTTTTATCGCTGAAGGAATCCCCGTTGCCCTCGGCTCAGCCTTCACGAGCCGCTACAAGCGTGACGCCCTCGGCGATGCCTCCAGCAATTCGGTAACAGCGGCATTTTTTTGGAGACGGCACTTGCAATAACGGTCAATTCTTCGAATGCTTGAACATGGCCCAGTTGTGGAAATTACCGATCCTTTTTGTCGTCGAGAACAACAAATGGGCTATCGGCATGGCCCACGACAGAGCTACCAGCGATCCTGAAATTTGGCGCAAGGCAGCTGCCTTCGGCATGGCAGGAGAGGAAGTTGACGGCATGGATGTTCTCGCCGTTCGCGCTGCCGCCCAACGGGCCATTGAACGAGCAAGGACCGGAGAAGGCCCCACTGTTTTGGAATGTCTGACCTACCGATTCCGCGGACATTCATTGGCTGATCCCGACGAATTGCGCTCCGAACAGGAAAAACAGTTCTGGGCTAAACGTGATCCCCTGAAAGCTCTCGAGCGCGACTTGACCGAAGCGGGATTGGTTCGCAGCGAGGAGCTACGTGGAATTGAAAAAGAGATTGATGCGGTGATCTCGGATTGCGTTGATTTCGCACTCTCCGCACCCGAACCTGATCCCTCAGAGCTGACCAGATACATCTGGGCTGAGGAATAACCTCAGCCTGGCCACCGATCGTGTTCAGCTCAATAAAGTTCTTCTAATCAAATTCCACTCGGCAGACGTCTGGTGAGATTGCGCAACTTGCGCAACGCCTTCAGTTCGACCTGACGGACGCGCTCTCTAGACACTTCCATCATGCGGCCGATTTCTGCGAGCGTGTGTCTCTCATTGCCTTCCAAGCCAAAACGAAGCCGCAGCACGTTTTGCTCTTGCTCACTGAGATGACTGAGCCAACGCCCCAATTGTTCGTGATGGATGCGTTGCTCGACGATGTCGAGGGGCTCTTCCGCTGACGAGTCGGCAATCAAGTCGCCAAGGAAGCTCCGCCCTTCCTCTCCGTTAACAGGGGCATCAAGGCTGCTGGTGGTCAGGGCCTGACGCAAGAGGGAATCAAGCTCCTCGACCCCAATGTCCATTTCCTCAGCAATTTCAAGCCGATTAGGCATGGCGCCAAGTTTGTGGGCCAAATCCAAACTGACTTTGCGAATCGTGGTGAGACGTTCGCTCAGATGAACAGGGAGTCGGATCGTACGGGATTGGCAAGCAATGGCCCTTGTCATGCTTTGGCGAATCCACCAAAAGGCATAAGTGGAGAATTTGTATCCCCGAGTTGGATCAAATTTTTCAACAGCACGTTCAAGACCCAAAGAGCCTTCTTGTATCAGATCCAAAAGCTCTAGCCCTTTGCCCTGGTATTTCTTGGCGACGCTGACAACAAGACGAAGGTTCGCCTTCATCATTCTTTCTTTGGCACGACGGCCAATCCGCAACATGCGTCGCTGTTGCGTTGTTAGGTCCTCAACCTTGAAATCCTTAGAACCGTCTTCCGTGAAAGCCTGCATGGCTTGCACTTGATTGCCCAATTCGATTTCCTCTGCTGGGGTCAGCAGGGGGATCCTTCCGATCGTTGATAAATACCAACTCACAGGATCGCTACTACGGCGACGCTGGGTCTCGAGCGGCTTAGAAGCTGAGGACACCATGGAGGCAGCCCGAATGTGAAAAGACTTTCTTACGAAGAAACAAAATGAGCTCTCTTTTTCAGCAACCCTTCAGATTTAGGCCAGGAAATCGAAACATTTGTCCTTAACAAATAATCCCTAATTCAAAAAACAGCTTCATCTGGGCAGATCAAAACAGGAGTTGATTCATCACTCAAATCCCAAATCCTTAGTCAATTGACACTCAAATATGAGGGTTTTCATACAACAAAAGTCGCCATCCAATTGATTTGAAGAGCGTTTACAGAAGTCCACACAGACGAAAAAGCAACGACTGCAGGGGGTCTCAATGAATACGAGCAAAGAACTGGTCGCACAATGTTTTTAAACCCAGGCGAGATCAGCGACCCAACGTGCTTCACCCAAGCCGATCCCCTCAAGCGGCGACACCAGAAACGCAGCACTTCATCCACGGATCTGGTTTTTTTCGAACGATCCCGATGCACTTTTTTTGGAAAGGGCGCCGAAGCGATGCACCCCTGGAAACCAGCCCATGGCATGGCTGGTCTTCGGGAGCCCACTATGGAGTGATATCCCTGCGCCGCCCATGGCCCTTGGAACAAGCTTGACGGAAGCCGGAGAAGCTGCCCTAACGCGACTCCGCCAATGGCCTGGAGAGCATCGCGTCGCCGTCGGCTTATCGGGTGGAGTGGATAGTTCCTTGACCGCCGCCCTTTTGGTTGAAGCGGGCTGGGAGGTCGAAGGACTGACGTTGTGGCTGATGAGCGGAAAAGGGGCCTGTTGCGCTGAAGGGCTCGTGGATGCCGCAGGCATCTGTGAGCAGCTAGGAATCCCTCACCACGTGGTTGATACCCGCGACACCTTTCAAAAAGAAATCGTTCAACGACTCGTGGATGGTTACCAAGACGGCATCACCCCGCTGCCTTGTTCTCAATGCAACCGTTCGGTGAAATTTGGCCCCATGCTCGATTGGGCCTCACGGGAGCGCAATCTTCCAAGGATTGCCACAGGGCACTACGCCCGCATCCGTCATGGCGGTGATCGTGGCCGCCATCAGCTGTTGCGGGGATTGGATTCCCGCAAAGACCAGAGCTATTTCCTCTACGACCTGCCGCAAGAAGCTCTCGGCAAAATCGTGTTTCCACTCGGCGAACTCACCAAACCGGATACGCGCATCGAGGCCAGCCGTCATGGCCTGCGCACGGCTGAAAAGCCTGAAAGTCAAGACCTTTGCCTGGCAGACCATCACGGATCGATGCATGCCTTCCTAGATGCATATCTGCCGCCACGCCAAGGCGAAATTGTGCTGAAGGATGGAACTGTCGTGGGTGAGCACGATGGCATCGAACATTTCACCATCGGCCAGCGCAAGGGGCTTGGCGTGGCTTGGCGAGAGCCATTGCACGTGGTGAAACTCGATCCAGCCATGAATCGCGTAGTGGTGGCTCCTCGCGCAGAAGCTGGGCGTCAGGAGGCTGTTGTGGGAGCGATCAACTGGGTTTCGATCGATCCCCCCCAACAGCCCATGGAATTAGAGGTGCAAGTGCGGTACCGCAGTGCTCCCGTCACTGCACGGTTATCTCCTTTGCCCGCAACCGAAGACGACCATCAACGCCAACGCCCCCATCGTTGTCATCTGGTGTTTGAAGACGAGCAGTTTTCCATCGCTCCAGGCCAAGCGGCCGTCTTCTATTCGGGGGACACGGTGTTGGGGGGTGGATTGCTTCAGCGCAAGATCGAGACCAGCCAGGGATAAAAGCCGACTTGTTCGCGGAGCTGGACCGTCACCGTGGCCAGTCCCGCCTGCATCGGCGGCAACAGGCGCTCCACATGGCCATCGGCAGAAATCAAAGCTGTTGGCCCCGTATTCGCGATGCTGAGGAGGTCACGACCCGATTCGATCGCGCGCAACTGAGCCAACGCCAAAAACTGTTGCTGCAGCTGCAGGGGATAGGGATCGAGATTGGCGATGGAGAGCAACCAATCCGCACCCTCGGCTGTAGCCAGCGCCAGGGTGCTGCCATCAGCAATTTCGTAGCAAATCGCTCCAGCAGCAGGGGAGTCGAACAAGGAAAACAGCCGCGATGCTCCACCGGGATGCAGTCCCCCCACCGCCGATAAACCGGCAGTTAATCCCCCAGGAAGCTGCGGAATCCATTCCCCAATGGGCACCAGCCGATGTTTATCGAGTAGAGGATATGGGCGCTCAGCGCCTGGGTAGAACAACAGCAATGAGCTGCGCTGCCGCCCCCGAACCCAACGAAACCCTCCACTGATGAATGGAACAGGCGGAGATCCTTGGGGCATGCGCCAACCGGAAGGAAGCACGCCCTCAGGCGCCACCAAAGCATCAACCGTCTCACCTTCCGCCACTTGCAACGCAGCCAGCAACGCCTGAGGGAGCTGACGCTGCTGCTCTGGATCCAATTTTTCACGGGTTGGCACGGCTGGCTGCCATACAGCCAAAGAGAGGGCACCAGTCGCCGGAGGTGCTGTCGCCAAAAGCACGGCACCCAGGCCATGGGCAATCAGAAAACTGCCAAAACCGATCCATAGGCCACGACGGCTAGCAACTCGGTTGGTAGCTCGATGCTTCACCAAGCCGCAAAGCCACCAGGCCCACATCAGCTGAATCACAACCAGACCCCCCGAGCCAAACCAACGGGACAAGCCAGCCAGCGGAAGATCCCAGGGCAACGTGCTGCCGCCAACCCCGATCCAAAACAACGGCGAACCAGACAACACCAATTCGGCCAAGGCCCATATCAACGCAAGAACACCCGCAAGCAACCAAGGCGCTAAGCGCGGAAACCAACGACGACATCGCTGCAGCACCAGCGACCACAACGCCAGCAACGCTGCAGCACACATGCCGCAGACCAACCAAAGGGTGATCGCCACCGGAAGACTTAACAGGGCAGGCACACCCATCCAGGTGAGTGGATGCAAAGACAGCAGCCAGGCATGGCTCACCAGCACAGCGAGCAGACCCCACACCGCACACCAACGGGTGCGCTCAGCCAACGACCACAACAACGCCAGCGCAGGCACCATCAAAAGAGGACCGCCCAAAGAAGGGGCCAGCCCTGCAAGCACCCCGCCCAGAGCGGCGCGCCAGCCAAACAGCAGTCGGTGATCGCCCATGGTCATCGGGGCAAGACCAAGCCATCCTGAACGGCAGCCCTTTGCTGCCTCCCATGGACGCCAACCCGCTTCAGCAGCTTTTGCTCCGTGGACTCGGCACCACCACCCTGGTGGCCGATCGGCTGCGCGGGGTGACCCAAGCATGGGTCAGCAACGGCCAGCTCGATCCAAACCAGGCCTCCGCACTGGTGGACGACGTGCTCAAGGCCTTGCGGGGAGAGACCCCAGAGCTCGAGCAACAAATGGGGCGGAACCTGGAGCGCAACCGAGACAATCTCCTTCAAGACATCGGCGTTCCAAGCCAAAAAGAGATGGATGAACTTCGAGGGCGACTCGACCGACTGGAACAACAATTTCGTCAACTGGACCGGCCTGAATAAATCATCTCGGTCCTGCGAGAGGCCAGAATCAGAATCATCCGACTCGGCTTGTGTGCGCGACATCTTGATCTCCACATCGGTGTGTGTGGCTTGCCTGCTTCTGGCTTTTGTCAGTCAACTGATTTCTCCCTCCACGGTGACGGCTGCGCCTCAGGCTCAGGCCGCTGTGGTGCGTACCGAATCAAAAGCTGCCTTATCCAGCTTTGAACTAGACCCGGAAAACCCCAACCCAACGCTCTTCGCTATGGCTCCCGATAGCAACCAAGCCGATGCATCCAACCTTGGCGGCCCCATGGATGCCCCCGACACCAGCCTTCTGCCCAGTGGCTTGAAAATTACGGAGCTCGAGCTGGGTAGCGGGGACGAAGCCACTGCGGGACAGACGGTGGTGGTGAATTACAGAGGCACCCTCGAAAACGGCACCGAATTCGACAGCAGCTACGGACGCGGACCCTTCAGCTTCCCGCTGGGAGCTGGCCGCGTGATTAAGGGCTGGGAAGAGGGTGTGGCGGGGATGAAGGTGGGCGGCAAGCGCAAGCTGGTGATCCCCCCCGACCTGGCTTACGGCAAGCGTGGCGCTGGTGGCGTGATTCCACCGAATGCCACATTGCTCTTTGAAGTCGAATTACTCGACGTCAAGAAGTGAGCGGAAGCTAGGCTCCTATCAAGAAAATCTTTTTAACAATGTTGCGCTCGGCCCTCAACGCCATTGTCTGCGCCCTGCCTGCTCCCATTGTGGAAGCCCATTGCGATGGACCTTGCGGCGTCTACGACCCTGCTTCAGCTCGTGTTCACGCTGAAGCAGTGCTCGCGATGACGAAAAAGCTCCAGGCTCTGGAAGCACCTGCTGCAGGAAATGCTGCAGCTCTTGCCACTTACAACAACACCTTCTCCCGCTTCGTTGCGGTCAAAGAAGACGAAGCCCAAAAGACCAAGAAAGAACTGTTGATCCTTTGGACCGACTACTTCAAGCCAGAGCACCTCGCCACTTTCCCCGATCTCCACGACACCTTCTGGAAAGCGGCCAAGCTTTGCAGCGCCTGCAAGGTTCACATCGACCAAGGCAAAGCCGAGGAACTGCTGGCTGCCGTTGAAAAAATCCACGGCATGTTCTGGCAATCCAAGGGCCGCAACGACGCCTGGGTCACCGCCTCCTGAGCCCCATCTGCTCATCAACACGCTCGATTGCAGCAGCTGGTCTCAAAGACCTGTTGCTGCTTTTTTGTGGACGTCGTTTGCTTCTCAAAGTGGAGGGCCAATCCATGGCTCCCTCCCTCAACCCTGACGACCGCGTGCTGGTTCAACGGGTCTCGACCATCAAAGACACTCCAGCCTTAGGAACTGTTGTTGTGGCATGGCATCCATCGCAACCAGGACTTCGCCTGATCAAACGCCTTCAGAGCCTGGAGAACAACGGAATGATGTTGCTGGGAGATAACCCTTCATTCAGCACCGACAGTCGGCAGTTGGGTCCCATTCCCCGATCAGCGTTGATCGGCATCGTCGTATCCCGCGTAACTCCATCAAAAAAGATTCAATAAAATCACTTTCAATTGGAGGATCTTTGGAATCCATACACATCCATATCAACATCAACCAAGTTGATGATAATGACCCCCAAGAAATCGCTACAAATCAATCCTGTGAACTTATTTAGACGATCTAAATAAGTTCACAGGGTTTAAATGGTTCAGAACACAACCGCAGAGGTTTTTTGCAACCAAAAAGCACCGGTAGCAATTGACAGCGCACCCGTGCATCCCACCAACAACGGCAGCATTCGAGCACCACTGCGCAAGGTGAGAAACGACAAGGTGCTGACAACAGCCGCCATCGCTGCAATCGATCCGCCCAGATAGGCCAGCAAGTAGGCCAAAGCTCCCATGGGAGGCAGCGCCAAAGCGGGAATCACTGCTAGGAGATGACTCGCACCCGCCAAGCCATGCAAAAGGCCGAGGCCTGAGGCGGCATGGGCGTGGCGACGATGGTTGCTCTGGCCACGCACGTGCAGGTGGAGGTGCCGATGAATCGACGCACCGTTGTGATGGTGTTCATGGCTGTGCAGCTTGAGTCCAAAAGCAGTACGCACCGCCAAGCCACCCACCACCAATAGAGCAACACCCACGAAGAATTCAGCCCAAGCCGACATCGCTTCGATGTGAACGACATCTTTAAAGACGATCGCCGCGAGGGCTAGCAACACAACACCGACCGAATGCCCCGCACCCCAAGCCAAACCGGAGCGGAACGCGGCGACAGGCTGTCGCATTGAAAAAGGCGACATCGCCACGAGATGGTCAGCACCACCCACAACATGGACGGCACCAGCGGCGAACCCCGTGAGGAGGCTGATCAGCAAAAGCTCGATGCGATAGATAACAATTCTGCAGGACTGAGCGACATCACGCCCCCACCAATGCATGGAGGGCCGTTTCCACATCCTCTTGACGCATTAAGGCTTCACCCACCAACACCGCCTCAGCGCCAGCGGCCTGAACCCGATCGAGATCGGAACGCGTAAACAAGCCCGACTCGCTCACCAAAACCGTGGTCTCCAAATGCAAACGATCACGGAATTGATTCACCAACACCTCTGTGGTGGCCAGATCGGTTTCGAATGTGGCTAAGTCGCGATTGTTGATACCAATCAACGGAAAGCCTCCAAGCGCGAGCACCCGCTCCAACTCAGCGGCGTCATGCACCTCAACCAACACATCCAAACCCAGGGATTGAGCCACTTTGTTGAGATAGCGAAGATCCTGATCCGTGAGGATCGCAGCGATCAACAGCACCGCATCCGCACCAGCGGCACGCGCCTGAAAAAGCTGGTACGGACTCAGAACAAACTCTTTGCAGAGCAAGGGCAGATCAACGGTTTCACGCACCTTCACAAGAACGTCAAAACCACCCTGAAAAAACTGCTTATCGGTGAGCACGGACAAGCAACTTGCCCCCCCTGCGGCATAGGCCTTCGCGATGGCCACAGGATCAAAATCATCACGAATGACCCCCTTGCTTGGGCTGGCCTTTTTGACCTCTGCAATCACCGCTGGCTTCACCTGAGCCCGCTTGAGTGCAGCAATGAAAGACCTCGTGGGTGGCAGCAAGCCAATTTGTTTTTTGAGCTGATCTAACGGCACTTTCTGTCGTGCCAACTCGACTTCCCGGTCTTTCTCCCAAACAATTTTTTCGAGAATATTGCGCGGCTCCTCCTCCTCATGGGGAACGCCATACTCAAGGTATGAAACTCGAATCTTGGGACTAGGCGAACGACGACGAATCTCCATACCAGTTACGCAAAAAGTGAATCAAAAAGTGAATCAAAACCCGAATCAAGCCACCAATTGGGAGGCAGCTTGTTTGTAAGCCACTTCCACCACCTCACTCAACGTGGGATGGGTATGCACCTCTTGTGAGAGCTGGGTCACGCTCTGACGTCGTGCCACGGCATTCGCCACTTCTTGAATCAAATCAGCGGCATGTAACCCATAAATGTGGGCGCCAAGGACCTCCCCGCTGGACTTGTTGAAGAGGAGCTTCATGACGCCGTCACTATCGAGTTCTGCCAACGCTTTGGAATTGGCCTTGAAGTAACTGCGTACAGCCCCCAAGGGGAAATTTTCCTGCTCAGCAAGATTCTTCGCATCAGCTTCCGTTAGGCCAACGGAACTGATCTCTGGATGCGTAAACGTGGCCGCTGGAATGCTGCGGTAATCAATCGTTCGAGCGTGACCAAGAATATTGTCGACAGCCACAGTTCCCTGCGCTGCAGCCGTATGGGCCAACATCAGCTTTCCGGTGACGTCACCAACTGCCCAAAGATGGGGGATTGGTGAATCATTCACCAACACACGCATTGCATCATCAATCGGCACAAAACCACGGTTGGTTTCGATGTTTAAGCATTCAAGATTGAGCCCTTTGCTCGTGGGCACACGGCCAGTGGCCACCAACACAGCATCCACCTCCAATGTCTCGACAAATTCGCGGCTGTTGAAGTCGGCGAGTTCAATCTGTACAGGACAACCAGGTGTAACTTTTCGAGCCAACACACCAGAGCGAGCATCGATATCGCGCCCCTCAATCAAGTTGCGGCGGGCAATCTTCGCGATATCTGGATCAAATGTTGGCATCACACGATCGAGGGCCTCGATCATCGTGACTTCACAGCCAAGGGCCGTATAAACATCGGCAAATTCCAAGCCGATATATCCACTGCCGATAATGGCAATCCAACGCGGTAGCCACTCAAGGTTGATGGCTTCGTCACTTGTGAACACCGTCCGACCATCGGTTTCGATACCAGGTGGAACGAAGGGATCAGAGCCCGTGGCCAGGATCACGTCCTTAGCGGTAAGGACACGATCGACGCCACTGGGTTCCCGCAAACCAACCCGCTGAGACCCTTCAAGACGACCATGGCCGCGGAGAATGGTGACGCCTGAACGCTCAAGCGTTTTGGTCAGGTTGGTGCGAATCGCCTGCACCAACTGATTGGCATGGTCAGCAATTTTTTGGCGTTCAAAGCGCACTGGCGCTGCGTGGATGCCGAAGCTCGACAAGTGCTTGTCATCGGCAAGCTCACGCACCTTTCCACTGGCGGCCAGGAGTGCTTTCGACGGGACACAGCCTCGATTCACGCAGGTGCCACCCATATCGCGCGATTCGATGATCGCTGTCTTCAATCCATGGTCGGCAGCATGCTTTGCAGCATCAAAGCCTCCATAACCGGCACCGATCACAATGACGTCAAAGTCGAAGTTGGCGTCGCTCACCCGAACTACTGCTGTGTACCTCCCATTCTCGCCCTTCGGCGCTCCAAAAGAAGCGGAACCGCAGCAGCCGCCACATTTAACGACTCAACCCTTGATCCATGCGGGAGGGTGACGGCATGGGTGCAGCAGGCTTGTAAGCGTGGATGAAGACCAGCACCCTCGGTGCCAAGCACCAACGCTGTGGGCTTACTCCAATCCAATTCCCAATAGGGAATCGCACCGAGCGGACCCGTCGCATCGGGCACCAAGGTGGCTACCACCTGGATCCCTTGGTCAACAAGACGTCTTAAGGCTTGATCAAGATCGTCGATCGCCTGCTTTTCCTCAGGGCCAAAGCGGTGATGGGGCAGTTGCAACAGCGCCCCTGCCGATGCTCTTAAGGCCTTTCCCCCCAACGGATCCACCCCAGACCCCATCCAAACGCTTTGCACATCAGCAGCCAAGGCGGTGCGCAGCAGGGATCCAAGGTTTCCAGGATCCTGAATTCGGTCCAAGACCAACCAAAAATCGCAGGTTTTGGGTGGTTCCGGCAGCAGTGACAATCGGCAAAGACAAGCAACACCATCGGGAGTCACGGTGGTGAGAGCAGCCCCCAAAACCTCTTCGGTGACACTTCGCCCAACAACTGATGCATCCAACGCCTGGACCAGATCGCTGTGGCGGTCCAACCAATCCTCCGTGGCGATGACCTCGGTGGGCTGTCCACCCATCACCAACAACTCTTGAAGCAGATGGGTGCCTTCGAGAAGAAGCAGACCCGCTTCTTGGCGACCAACTCGAGAAGACAGCTTTCGCAGACGCTTGACCAACGGATTGCGCCGGCTACTGATCAACGGATCCGTCAAAATTTTCGGGAACTCCGCCTCTAAAAGGTGCTGTGCTTGCGGACTTTTAGGCCATTGTGCACACTGAGA